>JASHPX010000370.1 GCA_030037905.1 Gammaproteobacteria bacterium | reverse complement strand
GTGCGCCACACCGAGCCGGATGCCGATCAGCAGATGCTGCTCGCAAAGCTCGCCTGGACCTTGCCGCCTCAGGCTCCACCGAGGATCACTGCTGCAAAAATAGCAGCGCCGGTGTAGGGCAGACCTTTGACGCCCCTCACTTGGAAAACCAAGCACTTGCGCTCAGCCCTATGCCCCAGTTGCGAAAGTCAGGCTAGTCTGCAGCTCTGCGTCAGCCGCGTTTACTGATCAGCGGCAGTCTGAAATTCAAGAAGCCCTCCCCCGCTACCACTTCCGCGGTGACGCGGTGACCGTCTTGCGTGCCGCCGGGCGCGACGTGGTGTGGATTCGGTCGCGCCGTTAGGTTACGCAGGACGCCTGTCGGACCGCCCGCATCCTGCCTGTTGCGGCGCCACCGAGCGCGCACGTTTGCGTGTCAGTCGGTGTCAAAGCCCAATGCAAACGACACTGCTTGAGCCGCTTCCCTCATTTTTCGTATGTTCAGTCTGGCAATACGACCGCCGACGTTGCTCTTGGGCACTGTCTGGAGATTGTCGAAGTTTGCTACACACGTATCCGGCAGACCATCATCCTTCGTAAGGGCGACCTCCGTCGGGATATTGCGAATAGTGGACGTGATAGGTACGACGGTAACCGTATTCAGCACAGCGATTGCCGAATCGCGTGTGAGGATCAACACGGGACGCTTCTTATCGGGTGCCTTGAACGTGTACCAGCAGATGTCTCCGCGATTCACGGAGCGCCCCAGTCCTGCTCGTTGAACCAGACATCAAACTCGTTCGGTACGACAGGTCTACGGGCGTAGCCTTGCGCGTGGCGCATTTCGGCCTCGCGAATCCGCTCGCGGCGAATCTGCGCTTCGAGCGCGTTGCGGATGAATGCGGAACGCGTCGTATTGCGATCCCGGCTCAGCTTGTCAACGAGCTTCAGAAGTCGCTCGTCAATGGTCATCTGGATCGTCTTCATGTATGTGTAAAAGGATGTGGATAGACGTCCACATTCTATACCACATCTACCCGTACGGAGGACGAAGTGCTCAGAGGTGCGGAGAATGACCTTTCGTCCCACCGACAGCAGATACTTGGGCTTCGGCTGGCTAATTTGCGCCGCAGGGCCAGTAACCGGCAAACGCCCGAGCCGCTACGCTGGCGCCAGTGTTGGCGCTCGCTGCTTCAGGATGCGCATGCACGTGATCGCTGACGACGTTCTCGAGCAAGGTGGGTGTGGTCGTCCCGAGCGCGGCACGGCTCCGGTGGCTGTCCTGGGACGAATCGGGGCCGCAAATCCCCACTGTTAGAAATTTTTTCAAAAATAACAGCCGAAGTGCCGCCGCCAGGAAGATTACCGGACATCTGCAGGGTGGCCGGCGGCGGGGCTGCTCCAATCGACGTCAGCCGCGGGATCTGCGCAGCGAGAAACATGAGCGAGGCCGTTTAAGATGCCATAGCATTCCAACTGTTGTCGTGTTGGGCGCACGTTAAAAAAACTTCCGATCGGGGTGAGTATGCCCTCCCTACCAGAACCGATCGCTGCCTTATCTATCCTGAGGTCCCACGGCCTTAGTCAAGAAATCAAGGATGGCACGCGGGGCCGTCAAATCGAGCGGCGCCATCGCAACTCCTCCGGTGGTGGTTTTGCCCAGGGCTACCCGGGCTGCAAAACCTCCCAACCGCAATGACACCGCCGTGGAGCGCGTCGCTGCCGCAACCGAGGAACTCGCGAGCGGACTGCCAGAGGCGGCGGCTGCAACCAGGCAGCTCGGGCACTCGATGGAGCAGATCGGCCGCGGCGCCGAGACAGCGGCGGCCGCCTCGCAGGAACAATCGACGGCAATCAAGCAAATCGTCGCCGGTTTGACCACGGCTCGAGCCGAGGCCGATGCCTCCAGCCGACGCATGGAGGCGGTCGCCGTGGCTTTGGCGGAGACTTCGGCCCACATCATAACTTCAGTTCGTTCCATCGAGCGTGGCGCCGAGCGACAGGTCGAATCTGTGACGTTGCTCTCGGAGCTCGACCGCCGCGCGAAGGAGATCAGCGAGATCACCCAGGCGGTGAGTCGTCTTGCAGATCAGACGAATCTGCTGGCGCTCAATGCGGCCATCGAAGCGGCAGATTCTTGCGCACCTGCAACGAGTGGCCCCGGGCCAGTACCAGGCCGAGCTGCCGCTCGGGGCACGGGCGCCCCCGCCGCAGGCGCAGCTGCTTTGAACCCAACGATTTGAGGCTGAACCGTTCGCCAGCCAGGCAGCCGGCGAGGCTAGCGCGTGTGCGGCGCCCGCCACGGCGCCGGCGGTGGCAGCTTGCCGCAGCGGGGCAGGGGTGAGCAGAGGATTTTCTGGGCAGCGGCGCCAGTCAGGTGGGGGGATTTCAGTCCGGGCGATTTGCCGAGGGCGGCATGCCGGCGCTAGGCTGCTCCCAACATAAGACCCATTCGGCGAACTGGCCAGGGGTGCGCAGCGTTTGAAATTCCTATCCGCCTGGCTCGGCATCGCGGCGGCGGTCGGCGTCGGCAGCATGCTGGCGATGATCGCCCTCGGCTCGCGGATGGAGATCCTCAGCCTGCTCGCGCTGGTCGCGATCAGCAGCGCCGTTCACCTCGTGCAGAGCCGGCTCACGCCAGCGAGGACGACTCAATGAGGACGCAACGCGTTCCGGCCGTGTGGGTTCTCTCTATCCCAGCCATGACTTACGGAATGGTGGGCGGCTTCATCACCGTGACGCTCCCGCAGCTACTGGCTCCGCAGGGGGTCACTGGCGGCCGCATCGCCGTAGCGGTGGCAATCGTTCTCTCGCCCATGTTCTGGAACTTCGTGCTTGCACCGTGTCTCGACGTCCGGTTCAGACGCCGCACGTACGCGCTCATCTTTGGCGTCCTGGCCGTTGCCGCCACGGCATTCACGGTGATTCAACATTCGTCATTGGCAGACGTGGAGACCGTCATGACCGGCAGCTACCTCTCGGTCTCCCTGTTCGGGGCGGCCCACGGCGGCTGGGTCGGCAGTCTCATCGAGAAGCGGCAGGACAGCCGTCTCGGCGCCTGGATCACCATTTACAACATCGGCGGCGGCGGAGTCGGCATCGTGATCTCCGGCTATGCGACGCAGCACCTTTCACCCCCGGCGGCGGCGCCGCTCATCCTCGCCGCTTTCCTCGCCCCCCTGCTGGCGTTTCCCCTGATTCCCGCGCCGCCGCCCGACAAAGCGCTCGCCAGTGAGAGCTTCCGCCGCTTCGCCCGCGAGATCGTTGCCATCGTCCAGCGCCGCGAGACGCTCGTGGCCCTGGCGCTGTTCATGCTTCCCTCCGCCTCGTTCGCCCTCACGAACGCGCTCGCGGCCTGGAGCGGGGACTTCCATGCCACGCCCGCTTTCGTGAGCCTCACCAGTGGTGTCGGGACCGTCCTCGGGGCCATCGTCGGCTGCTCGCTCGTGCCACTCGTCGCCAGGACGGTTCCTATGCGCCCGCTGTAC
>JASHPX010000369.1 GCA_030037905.1 Gammaproteobacteria bacterium | reverse complement strand
CTCCGCTTCGACCAGCGCCTGCTGAGCCGTCAGCTGCTGCCGGGTTCGTTGATAGGCGATCAGGGCGTCGTTGACTTCCTGGAATGCGGTCAAGACGGTGGCCTGGTAGGCGATCAGTGCCTGCTGCTGCTCGGCGTTGGCGACCTTCAGGTTTCCGATGAGCGCGCCGCCCTCGAAGATCGGTTGCGTGAGGCTTGTAACGGCATCCAAAAAAAGCGACGGCGCAGAAACGATGCCGGAGAGCGCGGTGCTCAACGTGCCTCCGGAGGCGGTGAGGGAGAGTTGCGGAAAGAAGCGCGCCTGCGCCACATCCACCGCGTCATAGGCAGCGGCGAGGGTGTCTGCGGCCTGGATCACGTCCGGTCGCTGTTCGAGCAGCTGCGAGGGCAGGCCCGCTGGAACCGAGGGCGGTAGGGGTTGTTTGGCGATGCTCAAGCCGCGCGGAATGCTCGCGGGGTTCTGTCCCAGAAGAACGCTCAGCGCATCCTCTTCCTGGCCGATCTGCTCCTGCAGAGAGGGAATCTCCGCCAGGGCCGTATCCAGGGCGGTTTGCGCCTGTTTCACGTCGAGCTCCGAAGTGACTCCTCCCTGAAAGAGGCTCTCGGTCAGCGTGAGGGACTTCTGATACGCGCTGACCGTGTCCTGCGTCTGCTGCAGCTCCAGATCCAGGGTGCGCAGCTGGAAATAATCCTGGGCGACGCTGCTGACTATCCCGAGAATGACCTCTCGGCGTGACTGCTCGGACGCCAGCAGGTCTTCGCGCGCTGCGGCGCTCGCCTGGCGGTATTGTCCCCAGAAGTCGACCGAGTAGGAGGCCGTTCCGCCCAGCTCGTAAAGCCTGAAGCTCTCGGCCCGGGAAGACGGGTTGTTGGCGGCGCCGGGTGGCAGGTGCTCGTCCGTCACTGAAGGGCTGGCCGAGAGGGTGGGAAGCTCGGCAGCGCGCGTGACCATCAGCTGCGCCTGAGCCTGAAGCACCTGCGAGGCGGCGGTACGGATGTCGGTGTTATGCGCCAGCGCAGTGCGTATCAGGCGTTGCAGCACCGGATCCTGCAGCAGACTCCACCACTGCTCATTACCCAACGAGGCGCTCTCACTCACCGGGACCCGCCAGGATTGAGGGACTGGCACGACCGGCGGCTTGTACTTGGGCCCGACCGTGCAGCCCTGCAACGGCGGCAGGCCGCCGATGAGGATCAGCAACGCGAGGTGCCTATGGCCGGAAAGCATGGCGGGTCCTGCGCCATTCGCCGAGCTTCTCAATGGCCACGAAGTATACGGGCACGAACAGAATCCCGAGGATGGTCGCCGAGATCATGCCCCCGAAGACGGATGTCCCGAGGGAGTGCCGCGCCGCGGAGCCGGCGCCCGAGGCCAGAACCAGCGGCAGGACACCGAAAATGAACGCGCACGAGGTCATCAGAATGGGGCGCAGGCGAACTCTCGCTCCCTCGAGCGCAGCCTCCTCTATGGTCCCTCCGCTCTGCAGCCGCATGCGGGCGAACTCCACGATCAGGATCGCGTTCTTCGCAGCCAGGCCGACGATCATGATGAACCCGATCTGGGCGTAGATATCGTTGTCCAGGCGGTGCAACCAGATGGCCGTGAGGGAGCCGATGATCCCGAGCGGGATGATGAGGATCACGGCCATCGGTACCGTCCAGCTCTCGTACAGAGCGCTCAGCACCAGGAAGACGAACAGGATGGCGACCGCCAGGATCTCTGCGAACTGTCCCTGCGTCTGCTGCTCCTGATAGGAAAGACCGGTCCACTGATAGCCGTATCCCTTGGGCAGCGCGGCTGCCAGCTTGCTCATCGCCCCCATGGCCTGACCGGAGCTGACTCCCGGACTCTGTGTACCCTCGATCTCCACCGTGGGATACGTATCGTAGAGGTTCACGACGTCGGGTCCTGTCGTCATCGTGGCCGTCGTGAGGGTGCTGAGGGGAATCATGCTGGTCGTGCCGTTCTGCGTTCCGCTCACGTAATACTCGGAGATGTCGCTGACGTCGCCGCGATACTGCGGCTGCGCCTGCATCATCACGTCGTAGACCTGCCCGAATTCGTTGAACTGGTTGACATAGACGCCGCCGAGAAATGTGTCGATGGCGGTAAAGAGATCGCTCAGCGAGACTCCCATGGTGATCGCCTTGGGCCGGTCCACGGCAAGCTCGATCTGCGGCACATCGGCACGGAAGGTCGTGAAGGATCCCGCCAGCGCCGGGATCGAGCCGGTCTTCGTCACCAGCTGATTGGCGATCTGGGCCAGCGCCGGGATGTTCGTGCTGCCGGAGCGCTGCTCGAGCTCGAGCTGAAAGCCGCCCGTCTGCCCGAGCCCCGGGATGGCGGGTGGATTGAACCCGGTAACCGACGCCGTTGGTAGCTCGGCGAACTGCGTTTGCGCCTGGGCGATGATGCCGCTCACCTGCTCGCTCGCCGTGGTGCGCTGATTCCAGGGCTTCAAAGTCACGAACATGCTGGCGACGTTCGAGGAGGCGCTGCCGCCGAGGATGCTGAACCCGCCGATACTGGCCACGGTCTGCACGCCAGGGATGCCCAGGAGAATCTTGGCGACCTGGGCCGCGACTCCTTCGGTTCGGTTGAGCGCAGCGGCATTGGGCAGCTGAATATTGACGAGGAAATACCCCTGGTCCTCCGCGGGAATGAAGCTGCCGGGCAGGGTTTCGAACAGCGCGTAGAGACCACCGAGGATGATCAGCAGGGCCGTGAAGATCAGCGCCCGCCTGCCGATGAGCCCCTGGACCGCTCCCTGGTACTTGCGGACCGTGTAATCGAACCCGCGGTTGAAGCCGCCGAACGCGCGGCCGAGGAGACTCTCGTGCCGGCCTGCCGGCCTCAGCAGCACACCGCAGAGCGACGGGCTCAGTGTCAGCGCGCAGAACGCCGAGATGCTGACCGACACCGCCAGCGTGAGGGCAAACTGCTTGTAGATCTGGCCCGTGATCCCGCCGAGGAAGGCGACCGGGACGAAGACCGCATCCAGCACCAGGGCGATCGCGATGATGGGATTGGAGACCTCCGCCATCGCGCGTTTCGCCGCCTGTTTCGCGTCGATATTGTCCTCTTCGAGGTGCCGCTGCACGGCCTCGACCACGACGATCGCATCGTCGACGACCAGGCCGACCGCCAGAACCATGCCGAACAGCGTCAGGGTGTTCAGCGAGAAGTGCAGGATCGTGAAGACCGCCGTGGTTCCAACGAGCGACACGGGGACGACGACGGCCGGGACGAGGGTGGCGCGCCAGCTCTGCAGGAACACATACACCACCAGGAAGACGAGCACCACGGCGATCAATAGCGTGCGGAACACCTCACCGATCGAGGCCGTCACGAACTGCGTCGTGTCGAGCGGAATCGCATAGGACAATCCGGCCGGAAATGAGCTCGACAGGCTCGCCATCTGCGCGCGCACGGCCTTTGCCACATCCAGCGCGTTGGCGGTCGGCGCCTGGTAGATGCCGATCATGACACTGGGCTGGTTATTCAGGTCCGCAAAGGTGGTATACAGCTCCGAGCCGAGCTCGACCGTGCCGATGTCCTTGATGTGAATCAGGGAGCCATCGGGATTGGCCCGGACGATGACATTCTCGAATTGCGCGACGCTGGAGAGCCGTCCCGACACATCGACGGTCAGCTGCAGTTGCTGGCCGGCAGGGGCGGGCTGCTGGCCCACCTGGCCGGCCGGAGCCTGCACATTTTGACTCTGCAGGGCGCTGGTGACATCCGCGGCGGTAATCTTCAGCTGCGCCATCTTCTCCGGGTTGAGCCAGATGCGCATCGCGTACTCATGCTCGCTGAGCACGTTCACGTAGCTGACGCCCTGCACGCGCGTCAGCGGGTTCACCACGTTGATCAGAGCGTAATTGCTCAGGAACGTGGAGTCATAGGCCTGGCTCGGCGAGGTCAGCGCCACCAGCATCATCACATTGCTCGAGCGCTGCTGGATCGTGATCCCCTGCTGCGTCACCTGCGTCGGCAGCTGCGCTTCGGCGATCGCCACGCGGTTCTGCACGTCCACCTGCGCAATATCCGGATTGGTACCGAGCGCAAAGGTGACCGTCAGCGTGTAAGCGCCCGTGTTGGTGCTCGAGGAAGACATGTACATCATGCCCGCCACGCCGTTCACCTGCTGCTCGATCGGCACGGCGACCGAATCCTCGACCTGCTGGGCTGTCGCGCCAGAATAGGTGGCGCTTACGGTGATAGTCGGGGGCGTGATCTGCGGATACTCCGCGATGGGCAGTGTATCCAACGCCAGGAGTCCGGCGAACAGGATGACGATGGAAGCGACGGTGGCGAAGATCGGTCGATCTATGAAGAAGTTCGAGAACATGGACTCACTGCGTCGGCGTCTGGGTCGGCGCATGGTCCGTCGAGCCGCCGTTCGTGGTGGCGGCGCTGCCGCCGGACTGGTCGGTATCCGGGATCTTCTCCGGGATCTCCTGGGTCTTCACCACGGATCCCGGATGAACCTTTTCGACGCCTTCCACGATCAGCAGATCTCCAGCCTTCAGCCCGGAGGTGACGACTTCGTCGTTGCCGACCATGTCGGAAGTCGTGATGCTGATCTGCTGCACTTCGTTGCCGCTGCCCACGACGTATACGGACTCGGTTCCCTGCAGCTGCTGAATGGCCGATTGCGGGACGAGCAGGGCATTCTGTGCGTCTCGCACCACGAAACGCACTTGTACGAATAGCCCGGGCTTGAGAATCTGCTGCGGGTTCGGAAACGATGCGCGAATGGTCAGCGTTCCCGTGCTCGTGTTGACGGCCGGCGCAACCAGGTTCACCTCACCCATCTGGTCGTAGGTGCTTCCGT
>JASHPX010000368.1 GCA_030037905.1 Gammaproteobacteria bacterium | reverse complement strand
GTGCGCAAGGTGAGTGCCATGCAGATCATCGCGCGGCTGCGTCCCAAGCTGGCGCGGGTGGTCGGGGCCAATACCTTCCTGCAGGCCGCGCAGGACATCCGCGTGGGTGGCCGTCAGAGCAATGCGCTCTATCAATATACCTTGCAGGCACAGACGCCACAGCAGCTGCAGAGCTTCGGTCCGGCGCTGCTGGACGCGGTGCGCCGCGCGCCCGGATTCACCGACGTGAACAGCGATCAGCAGAACGATGGCCTGCAGGTGCTGCTGACCTACGATCGGCCGACCGCCGCACGTCTCGGGCTGACCCCGCAGGTGCTGGACAGCACTCTCTATGACGCCTTCGGGCAGGCCGAGGTGTCCACCATTTACACGGATCTCAATCAGTACTACGTCGTGATGGAGGCGGCGCCGAAGTACTGGCAGTCACCCGCGGGTCTGCAGTCCTCCTACCTGGTCGATAGCTCGGGCGCCGGCGCGGTGCCGCTCGATGCCGTCGTGCACTCGGTCATCTCGACGTCGCCACTGGTCGTCAATCACACCGGCTTATTCCCTTCCGTCACGATCTCGTTCAATCTCGCACCCGGGGTCTCGCTGAGCCAGGCGACGACCCGTCTGCAGCAGATCGAGCGGCGTCTGGATCTGCCGGCGGCCCTGCACGGAGAGTTCTCCGGCACCCTGCAGGCCTACGAGCAATCCCTCTCGAGCGAGCCATTCCTGGTGCTGACGGCCATTGTGGCGGTCTACATCGTACTGGGCATTCTCTACGAAAGCCTCGTGCACCCCCTGACGATCCTCTCGACGCTGCCGCCGGCCAGCGTCGGGGCGGTGCTCGCGCTGATGGCTACGGGCGGCGACCTGGACGTCATGTCCATCATCGGCATCATTCTGCTGATCGGCATCGTGAAGAAGAACGCGATCATGATGATCGACTTCGCGCTGGACGCCGAGCGGCGGGGAGGCAAGAGCAGTCGCGACTCGATCATGGAAGCCTCGACGCTGCGGCTTCGCCCCATCCTGATGACCACCATGGTGGCGCTGTTGGGAGCCATACCGCTCGCCGTGGGCACGGGCATAGGCTCGGAGCTGCGCCGCCCATTGGGAATCTCCATCATCGGGGGCCTGATCGTCAGCCAGGTGCTGACCCTGTATACGACCCCCGTGATCTATCTGCTGATGGATACGCTGCGCTTGCGGGTGCGAGGCAATCGACCCGCATGAGGCAATCGATCTGCATGAGGCAATCGACCCGCATGAGAGTGATCGCCAGTGGCTGCGGGATCCTCCGGCGTGTGGCACTCGCCGCGGTCCTCGCGTGCCTGTCTGCCTGTATCGGTCCACGGTACGTGCGACCCTCCGCGCCACTCGCGCAGGCCTACAAGGAATCCTCGGCGCCAGCCTATCGCGGCGCGGCGCCTGGTACCTGGCAGCCGGCACACCCGGCCGATGATCGGCTGAAGGGGGCTTGGTGGCGCATGTTCAAGGAACCCGAGCTCGATGCTCTCGAGCAACAGCTCGGCATCAATAATCAGAACATCGCCGAGTATTTCCAGGACTTCATGGCCGCACGTGCCCAGATACGCGAAGCTGCAGCGAGCTATTTCCCCACACTGTCGATCTCGCCCGCATACACGCGCTCGCGCGAGCCCAGCGCGCTCGCCGGCCTGCAAGCAGCCGGCGGGAGCGGCGTGGCCGGGGCGGGTGGCACGGGCAGCAGCGGCGCGGGGGCCTCCACCGTCTCCACCGTCTCCATCGTTTCGCTGCCTCTCGACGTTTCCTGGGAGCCGGATCTGTGGGGTCGCGTGCGCGATGAAGTGCGCGAGTACCGCTACGCGGCGCAGGTCAGTGCCGCCGATTTGCAGAACGAGCGTCTCACAGAGCAGGCAGATCTGGCCGAGTACTACTTCGAGCTGCGCGGCCAGGATGCGCTGCAGGATCTCTACAACCGCACCGTGGCCGCTGACCGCCAGGCGCTGCAGCTGACACAGGGACTGTATCAGAGCGGGCTGGACACCGAGCAGGACGTCGCGCAGGCGCGTGTGGCGCTGGCCAATGCCGAGGCGGCAGCCGTGGGCATTGCGGTCAATCGTGCCGTCTACGAGCACGCCATTGCCACGCTGATCGGCAGGAGCGCATCCAGCTTTTCCATGCCCGTCAGGGACCTTTCAACGCCTGTGCCCGCCATTCCGGTGGGAGTCCCCTCCGAGCTGCTGCAGCGACGCCCGGACGTCGCCGCCGCCGAGCGCACCATGGCGCAGGCAAATGCACTGATCGGCGTAGAGACCACCGCGTTTTTCCCGACGCTCGATCTCACGGGAAGCACCGGCTTTGAATCCACGGCGTTCTCCACGCTCGTATCGGCTCCCACCTGGTTCTGGTCGCTGGGTGCCAGCGCCTCGGAAGCCATATTCGAAGGGGGGCTGCGCCGCGCGACGCTGGCCCAGTATCGGGCGCTGTTCGAGGCTGACGTGGCCGCGTACCGGCAGACCGTGCTCACAGCCGCTCAGCAGGTCGAGGATGAGATCGCGTCACTGCGAATCCTGTCGGCCCAGAGCGCACGCCAGGACATCGCCGTGCAGGCGGCCCAGCAGTACTACGACATCGCACTGGGGCTCTACCAGACCGGCGTCGACCCCTATCTGGATGTGCTGACGGCGCAGACCACGCTGCTGGCCGATCAGCAGACTGCCCTCAGCGATCGCGTCTCCGAGCTCATGGCCGCCGTCGAGCTCATCCAAGCGCTGGGCGGGGGGTGGGATACGAGCCAGTTGCCGGCCGCTGCGGCCGTGGACAGCGCTGCAGCGGCGCGTCAACTCGCGCCCGCAAGCTCCAGCGTGACGCTGACGGGGCAGTGATCGCTGCCCATGACGTCGGCGTGGATCTCGGCGGCCTTGACGGCGCCGCGCAGCTGCGGGGACACGAGTACGTAGTCGATACGCCACCCGACGTTGCGGGCGCGCGCATTGGCGAACGGGCTCCACCAGGTATAGTGGCCGTTGCCTTGCTTGAACATACGCAGCGTGTCGATGAAGCCCGCGTCCAGCAGGTTTTGAAAGCCGAGCCGCTCCTCGTCGGTAAAGCCCTTCCTGCCTCGATTGCTCTTGGGATTGGCCAGATCCAGTTCCGTGTGCGCGACGTTCAGATCGCCGCAGAACACCACCGGCTTGAGGCACTGCAGCTGCAGGCAATAGGCGAGGAAAGCCGGATCCCAGTGCCCGAGGCGCAGCGCCAGGCGGCTCAGATCATCCTTGGCATTGGGCGTATACACCGTCACCACATAGTACTGCGGGAACTCGGCGGTCATGACCCGGCCCTCGCCGGCGCTGTCGCGTTGCAGCTCATCGGCGAAGCGAAAACGTCGGGAAAACTCTTCGGGAAAGCCGTTGACGACCGATAGCGGCTTCTGTCGGGCGAAGATCGCGGTGCCCGAATAGCCCTTCTTGAGGGCCGAGTTCCAGTACTCGTGATAGTCGGCGAGGTCCACCTCGATCTGGCCGCGTTCGGCCTTGGTCTCCTGCAGGCACAGGACGTCGGGCCGGTGCTTGGTCAGGAAGGGCTGGAAGAGCCCCTTGTTCAGCACGGAGCGGATGCCGTTCACATTCCACGAGTAAATCCTGATCATCGTCGCTCGAGAGGGGGATCGCATCCCACGATGCCCCGGGTACAGGGCGGGGCTGCAGGCAAAGTATGACAGACAAGCGCCCCTGAGCGGGCCGGCCTGCCAGAGCAACGGCGCTAGCGCATCAGTGCTGCACCGGTGCCGATGTGGGTTTCGACCGGCAGCAGGGCGACGCCGTGACTGCCAACGTCGTGCGCAAGAGTCGGTGGGGTTGCTGTCGGCAGCCGGGCGCCGGCATGGCTGCCAGTGCGGCAGCCAGCGCGGCAGCCAGCGCGGCCAGCCGGTGTGGCAGCCGGCGCTGCCGGCGCTTCTGCACCGAGAGCGTGCACGCCGTTCGCGTTTACGAGGCGCAGCGCGCAGGGCTCGCGTGCGGCTCGTGTGCGGTTCATCTACCGTGAAGCAGCAAAAAAGCGCTGCGTTCAGGAGCGGAACAACTTGAAGCTGTGACTCATCTAACGTAATAAGTAATGGTGAATTGAATGCGGTCACGCTGGCCGCGATCGCATGCTTCTAATGTAGACCAGGGGTCGCGGATGTCTGCAGTGGCCGTCTTCGATACCCACCGCGGAGGTTCGAGATGGGATCATCAGCGCTCGATGCGCAGAACGGAGCCCAGGACTTCGTCGATTCGCTGAGCGAATACGGCAAGCTGCATCGTGCCAGGCGCTGGGAGGGGACCTTTGCGGACTTTCTGACCACGATCCTGCCTGTCTGCCCCTCCGCGCTGGCGCGCAGCAGCCACGAGTACATCTGGGACATGCTGCTGTGGCACGGTCGCAGCGGCAACGGTAACGACATCAACCGCGGCCGGGAGCTGTTCAAGCGGGAACTGTTCGGGGTGGATGAGCCACTGGCCCGGGTGGTCGATTACTTCAAGGGCGCGGCGGCCGGCTCGGACGTCGGGCGGCGGCTGCTGCTGCTGCTCGGGCCACCCTCGGGCGGCAAGTCGACGCTGGCGATCCTGCTCAAGCGGGGGCTGGAGGAGTACAGCCGCACCGAGGAGGGGGCGCTGTATGCCATCAAGGGCTCGCCGCTGCGCGAGTCGCCGCTGAATCTGATCCCGGTGAGCCTGCGCGCCGGCTTCCGCGACACCTACGGCATCGATGTGACCGGGGACATCAGCCCCTGGGCGCGGGACTTTCTGGAGCGCGAATGCGCCGGGGACTATCTGCGCGTGCCCATCGAGCGGATATTCCTGTCCGAGGCAGCCCGCTCCGGCATCGGAACTTATGCGCCGCACGACCCCTCCACCGCCGATATCGCCGACCTGGTCGGCTCGGTGGATCTCTCCAAGGTATCCGTGATCGGCGATGAGGGCGATCCGCGCGCCTGGTCATGGTCCGGCGCGGTCTATTCGGCCAGCCGCGGCGTGCTGGAGATGATCGAGGTCCTCAAGGTCAAGCGCGAGTTTCTGTACCTGCTGCTGACCATGACCCAGGAGAAGAACGTCAAGGTCGCGCGCTTTCCACTGATTCACCTGGACGAGACCATCCTCGCGCACACCAACCTCGCGGAATTCCACAAATTCCTGCAGGAAAAGGAGAACGAGGCGCTGCTCGATCGAATGGTGATCATCAAGTTCCCGTACGCGCTGTCGTATCAGGACGAGGCGCGCATCTACCAGAAGCTGGTGTACGGTGCCCCGGCCTTCCGCAATACGCACCTGGATCCGCACGTGTTGAATCTGGCCGCTGTATTCGCGATCCTCACGCGCCTCGTCAAGCCGGAGCGCGAGGGTCTGGACATCCCCAAGAAGCTGCGCATCTACGCGGGCGAAGCGGTCGAGGGTGTGTCGGAGACCGAGGCCACGCGGCTGCGCGCCGAATCGCCGGATGAAGGGCTCACCGGCGTGTCGCCGCGCTTCGTCATCAACGCGATCTCCACCGCGATCACGCGCGGGGATGCGCGCAGTCTCACCAGCATGGAGCTGCTGCTGGCCCTGAAGGATGGCATCGAGAACGACGCGCGCATAGACGCGAAGCAGAAGAAGCAGTGGTTCGATCACCTGGTGACGGCCCGCAAGGAGTTCTACAACCGCTGGGTCAAGGAGGACGTGCACCGGGCACTGTTTGCTTCGTTCGAGGACGAGGCACAACAGCTGCTGGAGAAATACCTCGATGAGGTGGAGGCGTCGCTCGACCAGCGGCAGGTGACCGATCCCATGACCGGCGAGAACCGCTCCCCGGATGAGCGCTTCCTGCGCTCGGTCGAGGAAAAGATCAAGGTGTCGGAGTCCGGCAAGCAGTCCTTCCGGCAGGAAGTGGTACGCAAGGCCATGGTCGCCTTCAAGGCGGGCGAGAAATTCCGCCTGGCGAGCCACGCGCGCATGCGTGAGGCGATCGAGCAATATCTGTTCGAGGAGCGCCGCGACGTGCTGCGCCTGGTGACTTCGACGGCGCGCCCCGACGAGGATGCGCGCCAGAAGATCTCCGTGGTGCAGGAGCGGCTGGTCAAGGAGTACGGTTACGATGAGCATAGTGCAAAGGAGGCATTGAGCTACGTCACGACTCTGCTGTCGCAGGAGTAGACCTGCCAGGGGTGCGCGGGCCGCAAGGCGCGCCGGGCGGGCAGGACCGCTCTGGCGTGTAATGGAGAGGCCATGAGCACCGAGAGCACTGAAGAGGATTCGTCCGCTGCAGCCGCGCCGCCCGCGATAAACGGGTGGTACGAGCTGTTCTCGCGCGGTTCGCGCGACTGGCTGCGCCACGGCGAGAAGGTGCGCGAGGCGGTGCGTGATCACCTGCCGCAGATCGTGGCCGGTGCAGACATCATCAATCACGGCGCGCGCACGGTGCGCGTGCCCGTGCGGCTGCTGGAGCACTACCGCTTTCGGCTGCGCACCGGCGGTCAGACGCTGGGCGTGGGCCAGGGCGACGTCAAGCCCGGTGACGTGCTCGGTCAGCCGCAGAACAGCGAATCGGGTCAGGGGCAGAAGGGCGCCGGCGGCACCGAGCGCGGCGGTATCGAGCTGATGCTCGAGTTCAAGATCGACGACATCGTCGACTGGCTCTGGGAGGAGCTCAAGCTTCCCAACCTGCAGCCGCGCGGCGGTGCGAGCGAGCAATCCGACTGGCAGCGCGAGGGCTGGGATCGGCACGGTGCCCGCTCGCGGCTCGACCGGCGCCGCTCGATGCGCGAGGCAGCCAAGCGCCGTGCAACCGGCGCTGCCATTCCGACGCTGATCAACGAGGATCTGCGTTATCGGCAGCTCACGCGTCGCCGCCAGCCCTCCACGCGTGCCGTGGTGTTCTTCCTGCTGGACGTATCGGGCAGCATGACCGACCGCGACCGGCACCTCGCCAAGACATTTTTCTTCTGGGTCGCCGCCGGCCTGCGACGCGAGTATCGCGCACTGGACATCGTGTTCGTGGCCCATACGACGGAAAGCTGGGAGTTCAGCGAGGCGGATTTCTTCAATGTGGTCGGCGCCGGCGGCACGGTGGCTTCCGCCGGTCTGGCCGAGGTTCGCAGGATTGCCGAGGCGCGCTTTGCGCCCTCGGGTTGCAACCTGTACCTCTTTTACGCCTCGGACGGCGACAACGCGGTGGACGACCGCGTGGATGCGCGCCGTGAGCTGGATGCAGTTGCGGCGCTGACGCGCTATGCGGGCTATGTGGAGATCGCCCCCAGCAACGTGCGCTCGGTGCGCACCGAGACGATGCGCATGTTCGATGAGGCAGCCGCCGAGGGGCTGCCGATCGGGCGCTTCTCGATCTCGTCCTCCGACGACATCGCGGGAGCGGTGCGCCACTTCTTCAGCTCCGAGGCGCAGGATGCCGAGACGGCGGCGGGCGGTGCGCCGTGAGCGAGAACTGGGCCGACTACGTCCCGCGGCTCGAAGAGTTGGCGCGCCGGCTGGGACTGGACTGGTCGCCGGTGACCTTCGAGGCGGTTCCCGACAGCTTCATGACCGAGATCGCCGTGTACGGCCTGCCGGTGCGCATGCCGCACTGGTCTTTCGGAGCGCGCTACATCTACCAGCTGGTGCAGCGGCACATGGGATACTCGCGCCTGTTCGAGGTGGTGTTTCCGGGCAACCCGGGGCACGCCTACCTGGCATCCAGCAACGGTCTTGCGGACAACATCCTGGTGACCGCGCACGTGCTCGGGCACGCGGACTTCTCCAGGAACAATCTGCTGTTCCGGCGCTGCCAGGAACAGGTCAGCGAGCACATCGTCGAGCATGCCGCGAGCCATGCGCGCCAGATCGAGCGCGACATCGAGAGCCACGGCACCGCGGCGGTCGAACAGGTGCTCGACGCCGCGCTGTCGCTCGAGCAGTACGTCGACGTGGATCAACCGCTGCGGCGCGAGCGCTACCCCGAGTACCTGGAGAAGCCCGTGCCGCCGGTGGACGACGAGTTTCGTGCGCGCTACGTCGCGCTCGACGCTGCGGCCGAGTCCGCCTGGCAGCCGCGCAAGCAGCGCGCACCAGTGCCGCCGCACCCGGAGCGCGACCTGCTGTGGTTCATCGCCACCTATGCCCCGGAGATGGAGAGCTGGGAGCGCGACATCTTCCTGGCGGTGCGCGAGGAGTCGTTTTATTTCTATCCGGTGTACGCGACCCAGATCATGAACGAGGGCTGGGCCTCCTACTGGCACGCGCGGCTGCTGCGCGAGGCGGACTTCGTGCCGCAGGCGGCATACGTGGACGCCATCAAGTGCCATTCGGACGTGGTGCGGCCGATCGCGGCCGGCGAGCAGGTGGCCCTCAGCGTCAATCCCTATCACCTCGGCTTCACTCTCTGGGAGCAGATCTTCAAGGAGGCGGGACTGCCGACGGCACGCGCCGCCATGCGCCAGGATGATGACTTCAGCTTCGTGCGCAATCACCTCACGCGCGAGCTCGCCTCGCAGATGGGACTGTTCCAATACCGCCGGCAGGACAACGGCCAGGTGCGTGTGCAGGCCGAGGACATCGACGAGCTGCGCGAGAGTCTGCTGATCGACAAGTACAACTTCGGTGCGCCGCGCGTATCGGTGGCCGAGATGCGCAACGACGGTACGCTGGTGCTGGAGCACCAGAGCCGCATCGACGGACGCGGCCTGGAGGTGGAGCGCGCGCGCCACGTGCTCGAGTACGTGCAGCGCGTGTGGCGACGGCCGGTACGGGTACAGACCGTCGACGCGGCCCTGCAGACACTGCAGCTGGCGGCCGGGGATTCCTGAAGATTCCTGAAGCGTGCGGCCGCGCCGCGCTCGGCGCGCGCACCACCGCCGGCGCGCGCCCGGCCCGGATCATTCATGGAGACTGGAATCTGCCGCAGAGGCTCACGAGAAAGGCCGTTTTCAGGAGCGTGCGGGACAGGACGTCCCGCCCGCAGCCGCCACGGATGGCTTCACGGCGGTCCTGAAAACGGCCTTTCTCGTGAGCCTCTGCGACTGTGCCCTTCCTGAATGATCCGCTCTACGCCAGCGGCTGCACGTCGTGAAAGCGCGTGTAGTCCAGGTGATCGACGCCCTGCTCGTCGGTGCGCAGGATATCCACGAAGCTGTAATTCCAGCGCAGCGCGTCCGGTCCATAGTTCGCGCGTGCCATGATGGTCTGTCCCGTAGTCTCATCCGTGCCGCTGATCGTCAACAGCAGGAACGCCCCCGACTCGCGCAGCGACTGGGCGCTCGAGCCGTGCAGGGGGCTGCCTTCATCGATCACGTGCAGCAGCGTCCAGCTGAACAGAAACAACGGATGCTGGCTGCGACGCAGGGGCAGATCGTGGATACGGCGGATGGGGTAGCCCTCGGCCGTGATTTCATTGCGCAGCAGCCGCAGCTGCGCCGCCGCCTCCACGACGATATTCTGGCGCGCATTGGCGCAGCGGAGCATCAGCGTCGGCCGCCCATCGACCGGACGGATCACGGCGTGGCGTGCGAACAGAAAGCGCGCCGTGGGGCGCGAGAAGCGCGCGAACGTCAGGCCGGTGATGAGCGCGAGGCTCGTGAGGCCGATGAAGTTCTCCAGCGTCGCGATGGCGTGCGCGAAGATGGTCTGCGGATGCATGTCGCCGTAGCCAACGGTCGCAAACGTCTCGGCACTGAAGAAGAACAGCCCCCAGTAGCCGCGCGGGTTCACATTGGCGACGGCATCGGGTTGCAGGGCATAGACGCCGCCGAACAGCAGGTTGATGCCGCCGAAGAACAGCGCAAAGCTCACGAATAGCTGCAGCCAGCCGATGGTCATGAGCTGGTGGTACAGGTCGTGCCAGAGCCGGCGCGGCAGACCGTGCGTCACGAACTCACGATCCGATAGATCCGTCCGGCGAATGCGAATGGATTCGCGCACCATGGCAGTCTAGCCTAGCATCGCCGCGCGAGACGGCTCACAGCAGGCTGTGCCAGTCATGCTGCCAGACGGGCCAGTCGGTCAGTGCGACGAACGCGAGTCCCGCGAGCGCACCGTCGAAGTGCGCCTGGTGATTGATGCGACCGAAGGGGTGGCGGGCGGCGTACCAGGTGTAGGCCAGATACAGCGCACCGAACAGCGGCGCGGGAATCGGCACCGGCAGCAGCAACAGCCCGACCGAGCGGTGCGGAAAATACACGATCGAGGCGAACAGCACCGCGAGCACCGCGCCCGAGGCGCCCAGGCAGGCATAGTCGGGATCCTGCCGGTGCTTGAAGTAGGTGCCGGTGTTGCTGGCGAGCAGCCCCACGACATACAGCTCGACAAAGCGCGCGTTGCCGATCACACGCTGCAGCGGAAAGGCAAAGAACCAGTAGGTCAGGCAGTTGAACAGCAGATGCCCCAGGTTCGCGTGCACGAGGCCGTTGCTCATCGCCGTCCAATAGCGGTGGCGCGGCAGGAACCAGTAGGGCTGGAACAGGCTCCAGGCGATGAGGCGCGGCCAGGCGAGACCTGCGAGACTCACCGCGACGGTCAGGGCCAGGATCCCCTGGGCGGCGACGGGCACTCAGGCCACGCTCTGGGCGCTGTACACGGCCGCCCCGGGGACTATTGCGACCGGCGCCGCGGCTAATGCGAGGACTGCTGCGAGGACTGCTGCGAGGACTGCGGCTCGCTGCCGGGGTGCGAATCCTGCAGCGGGAAGGTCTGTGCCCCACCCGACTCGGGCGCGGCCGCTGCGGGCGGCACGCCGGCGGCAGAGCTCGCGGGCGAGCTCCCCGGGGAGCCCGCCGATGCCTGCGCCGGCGCAGCCGGAGGCGGCGCTGCGCCGTTGGTGCCGGCCACCACGGCC
>JASHPX010000367.1 GCA_030037905.1 Gammaproteobacteria bacterium | reverse complement strand
AGGTTGTAGCGCAACTTGCGAAGCGGATCGACGAATGCCCAGCCGTAGGCACGGCTCATCAGCGTGCTATCGGTGGTATCCATCAACGACATGCCCGCCGTGAAAAGCGCCGGAAATACCAGCACTGAAAGCAACGAGAGGCCGAAAGAGGCTTCCTTGGCTGACAGTGTCAGCAGGCCGATCTCCGTTGCGGTGTCGAACCCAAGCCCGAATAGCAGACCAACGGGATACATCTGCCAGGGGGCGGAGACGAGAGCGAACAAGCGTCGCAGGGCCCGCGTGATCGGCCCTCGGACCGCCAACGAAGCGCTCAGCGCTTCATCGTCGAGCGCCACACCTTGACGGACCCGGGCGAAGGTAACGGCAGTGCTTCGGAGGACAAAGAGGTTCGCAAGGCCGATCGTGAGCAGAAAGAGTGCCGAGACTGCCGTTCCGATTGCGCTGCCGGCGCTGTGCAGTGCATCGAGCCGGCCGCGCAGGGTCGCTGCCGCCGCGGCAAGTGCGAGGCAGCCCGCGATGACGACGGTCGAGTGACCGAGCGAGAAGAACAGGCCAACCGAGTATGAGGTCCGCTGCTGCTGAATGAGCTTTCGGACCACATTGTCGATGGCCGCAATGTGATCGGCATCGAAGGCGTGACGCAGTCCGAGCGTATAGGCGAGCAGCGCAGTTCCGAGCAAGGCCGGACGGCCGGTAAAGGCGATCCAGGCCCAGAGCCACGCTCCGGCGTTGGCAGCAATCAGAAGCCCGTAGGTCGCGGTGACACCGCTGGTTCTACGGAATCCGCTCACACCCTGCATCGATACGCTCAGAGCTCGAACATCCTGGAGATCGTGAGGCGCGCCATGATGGGCTCGAGCGGATGTTCGTGGATGTCTGCCCGTCCATCGGGATATTCGTTGATCTCGGATTTCAACCGGTCGACGTACCAGAACTCCGCGGCGGCCGCGTGCGTGTTGAGCACGTTGTAGACGCCGAAGGAAGTGACCCAGCCGGAGCGGAATGCATAGTGCGCGGCCAAGTTCAGCTCACCGAACCCCTTGCCGTTGATCTGCCCGAGCGCCGTCGGCGCATTGGCGCATGAAGTCGCCACGCCTGGAAAATCCTTGACCGCTGCGGCATTGATGCACGGTCCGGAAGACAGCGGGTAATTGCCGAGGTACCGATAGTCAAGTCCACCGCTCCACGGACCCAGATTGACGAAATACAGGTCAAGCGAGCCGGTCGCCACCGGCGCATCGGTGATGTAGGTGCCGAGGTGACCGGTGCCATCATCAAAAGGGTGAGTGAAGCGACTGTGGTCACCGGAATAGCTGCCGTAGAACTCGAGCCAGCGCTGGATCTGATAGGTGACGTTGAGCTCGAACCCGTAGCGCCGGCTCGGAGGTCCCGCCGAGTCCTGGCCGACGTCGGGATCGATAATCGTCTCAGATTGCTGCCAGAGGTTATAAAGCGCCAGGGTGAAGGCAAAGTTATTGCGCGGTTGCGCTCGCACCCCGATCTCCTCGCCCCATTGCGCAGCAAGGAGGGGCGTACCGGGCAGCCCCAGATCCACGCTCTTGTCCTGGTTTACGCCCCGCAGGTCCGCGCTGTGGAAACCCTCGCCTGCGCTGCCGTAGAACTCGAGCGCGGGGCTCCCCCTGAAGATCAGGCTTCCCTTCGGCTGCGGCAGGGTTTGCTGCTTCGTGCCGCCATTAGTGTAACCGTCGGTCTCATGCAGCGCTGCCAGATAATCGACGTCCGTACCGTGCTGATAGTCGATGCGCACTCCTAAGACCGAGCGCAATCGAGGCGTCCAGTGTGTCGTCGTCTGCGCGTAGGCGGCAGCGCTCAGCAGATACACCTGATCCAGATCAGAGAAGGACGCCGGATAGTCCTGCTCAGGCTGTGGTACACGATCCTCGCTCGGCAGGCGACCCACGAAAAGCTGGTCGTAGCGCGTCAGCACGCCCGCCAGCAGCTCGTTGTCGATCGAGCCGAGCGGCAAAGGGATCGTGTAATTCGCGGTGCCACCGACGACATGCCGGTTCTCGAACTGATCTTCCTGGTCTCCCAGGGTGGGATTGACCAGGTAGTGCGTGAAGTCGTTGTAGAGATGCAGCTGGTTGTAGATAAAGTAGCCGTTGGCCGAGAATTGACCTGTCCCAATGGTCTGCCGAATCTGTGCGGAGAAGCTGGCCCGCTGGGCCACCCCTCCATCGCTAAAATCCAGAGTACCAAACCGGTTCGGAACGACGCCTTCGGTGATCGCTCGTAGGGGTATGTCGGTCGTATTGTTCCAGAGCTGGTGGTAGTACATGCCGGTCAGGGAGTACCCGTTATGCTGATCTCCCTGGCTATAGCGCAGTACCGTGTTCTCTTTGCGCGCATCGTCTGGATTTTCGAAGGGACCGTCATAGTGCTGGGCCTCGACGGCTCCCAGCAGGTGCCCTGCTCCAACATCATCGGTGCCGGCGGCGAACACTCGTCGATAGCCAAGTGTGCCGACGCCGACAGAGGCCTGATCGGGGATGGTATCCCGGTAATCCACGCGCACTGAGCCCACGGAGCCGAAATCCCCAACGTCGGCGTAGTACGGCCCCTTGGTGTAGCTGATGCCATCGGCCAGTTCCGGGATCATGAAGTTGAGGTCGGTATAGCCCTGGCCATGTGCGTGCGTGGGCTGATTGATCGGCATGCCATCGACGAAGGTCGCCAGGTCCGTGCCGTGGTCGAGGTTATAGCCGCGCATGAGGTACTGGTTCGCCTTGCCCTCGCCACTGTGCAGTGTGACGATGAGGCCCGGCACCGTTTCCAGCAGCTGGCCGGGCCGGTAGGCCGGCGTCAGTTGCACCTCTTGATCGTCGACCACGCCTTCGCTGGCGGTCGATGCCGTACCGAGGAGCTGCAGGCGCGTCGCACTGACCGTCACCTCTTGCAGCGGCTGGTCCTCTGGCGGCACAGCTGTTGGGTCGCCGGCTGCGGCTTGCGTGTCGTTGGGGGCATCCGCGGCCAAAGTTACGGCGCAAAGCGGTCCAGCCGCCATCGCCACGACGGCTAGAGACAGGGGAACACGAATCGCGTAAGCAACAGCGTGTCGGATTGTCACGCGACGCTTATAGCAGTCGTATGACGATTTATAAATACGTAATACTACTACCCCGCTCATAATGCCGAGGCGGCCAACATCAGCTGAGGACCGATCAAGCACGGGAGGGTCGAGCTATGCGGCGCCTGACGATTTCGGTGGACGATGATCTGGCGGACACCTTCGATCGGCTCGTGGCCGACAAGGGCTACGAGAACCGATCCGAGGCGTTCCGCGACCTACTGCGGGATGAACTCGACAGAAAGCGTTTGCAGGTCGGAGACGCGAAGTTTTGTGTTGGCGTGCTGAGCTACGTCTATAACCACCACGAGCGCAACCTCCCAGGTCGGCTCACGACGATGCAGCATGGCCACCATGATGTGACCGTCGCCACACTTCATGCTCATCTGGACCACGACAACTGCATTGAGAGCGTGATCCTGCGAGGCCCGACTTCGGCCGTTGTGGCGTTTGCACAAGCGGTCATCGCCGAGAAGGGCATACGACACGGGGAATTCCGCCCGATCCCCGTCGATGCCGGGGCCGCGCACCACCACTTGCATGAGCACCTGCGTCCCTACACATGAGTGCTTGTATTGGCCCTTACGCCATCACGATGGCTCTATCCGTACTAGCCACACTATCCGGCAGCGCAATACCATGGTGTGATAAAAACTAATGCCGGACTGTTTCGTGTCTGCCCGGCGCTCCGCAGGCGATTGCAACGAGAGAA
>JASHPX010000366.1 GCA_030037905.1 Gammaproteobacteria bacterium | reverse complement strand
AACTCCTGGTTCTCCCCCACGTAGGAGGACACCATCCTGCGGATCTGGTGGGTTTGCAGCAGCAGTCCCAGACCCACCCCATCGATCCCGGCGTTATTGGATATTACGGTCAGGTCCCGCACACCGCTGTCGCGCAGCGCGATGATCAGATCCTGCGGAATACCGCAGATCCCGAAGCCGCCCGACATCACGGTCATCCCGTCATGCACGAGATCCGCGAGGGCCGCCACGGCGCTCGGATAGACCTTGGAGATCATGGCGTGAACCTCAAAGCTCGGTGCGCGCCGCACTCTCGCGGGTGAGCGCGTGAGCGGTCTGCTGCAGGCGCCCGTCCTCGGTGTTGGGTTGCCGCCTGAGGAGCCTGCGCCGCGTGAGGCCACGCGCCGCGCGCATCACTGGTAGCACGGCGCTCGTGGGAGAGGCACACATGGCACTTGTCCTCGATGCAGGCCGCATTATAGCGGCGCCGCGACGGAAGGTTTCAAATGCAACCAGCCGCCAACGCCCTGCGGACACTCGAGATCTGCTCACGCGCTCTCTGCGGACCTTCTGCGGCGATGAAGTCGAAGAGCCGCTCGAGGTCGGCGAGCGCTCGTCGAGTTATTTGGACCGTCGCCATGAGCGAGCCTTGGGACGGCGTCCCTTGACGCCGGACGCTCGCGCAGTCAGATAGTCAAGAGTTGCAGTGAGCTCGAAAGCCTTTCCACTGGAGAGCGTCTCTTCTTCCGAGCGCGCCGCTTCGTGCGTTCGATGCGACGTTTGAGGTCTTCCGGCCGTGATGCGGCGGCAGAGCCGCTCCCTATGTGCGCGGCCCATGAAAAAGGGCCGGGGGATCTCCCCGGCCCTCGTTGCAGCTGCCGGCAGGCCGCTGCAAGTTGCGATCGCGCGATGCAGTCGCGCCGATCGATGCTCGAGCGTTACATGTCCATCCCGCCGCCCATGCCGCCCGGCGGCATGCCGGCGCCGTGCTCGTGCTCGTCCTTCGGAGCTTCAGCGATCATCACCTCGGTGGTGAGCAACAGCCCCGCGACGGACGCCGAGTTCTGCAGCGCCAGACGCGTCACCTTGGTGGGATCCAGGATGCCCGCCTCGATCAGGTCGCCGAACTCGTTGCTCGCGGCGTTGTAGCCAAAACTACCCTTGCCGTCCCTGACGCGGTTGAGCACCACGGCGGCATCCTCGCCGGCGTTCTCCACGATCTGACGCAGCGGCTCCTCGATCGAGCGACGCAGGATTGCAATGCCGACCGTCTGATCCTCGTTGAGGCCCTCGAGCTTATCGAGCGCCTTCTGTGCGCGGATCAGCGCAACCCCGCCGCCCGGCACGACGCCTTCCTCGACCGCCGCACGCGTGGCATGCAGCGCATCCTCCACGCGCGCCTTCTTCTCCTTCATCTCGATCTCGGTCGCGGCGCCCACCTTGATGACCGCCACACCGCCGGAGAGCTTGGCCACGCGCTCCTGCAGCTTCTCTTTGTCGTAGTCGGAGGTCGCCTCTTCGATCTGCTGGCGGATCGACTCCACGCGGGCCTTGATGTCGGAGGGCTTGCCGGCGCCGTCGATGATCGTGGTGTTCTCCTTCTCCACGACGATCTTCTTGGCCTCACCCAGATCATTGAGCGTCGCCTTCTCGAGCGACAGGCCGACCTCGTCGGAAATCACCGTGCCGCCCGTCAGCACCGCGATGTCCTGCAGCATCGCCTTGCGACGATCGCCGAAGCCCGGCGCCTTGACGGCGGCGACCTTGAGAATGCCGCGGATGTTGTTGACCACGAGCGTGGCGAGGGCCTCACCCTCGACGTCCTCGGCGACGGCCAGCAGCGGCCTTCCGGCCTTGGCGACTCCCTCGAGTACCGGCAGCAGCTCGCGAATGTTGCTGATCTTCTTGTCGACCAGCAGCACGTACGGCTTCTCCAGCTCGGAGGTCTGATTCGCCTGGTTGTTGATGAAGTACGGCGACAGATAGCCGCGGTCGAACTGCATGCCCTCGACCACTTCGAGCTCGTTCTCCAGGCCCGAGCCCTCCTCCACCGTGATGACGCCTTCCTTGCCGACCTTCTCCATCGCATCGGCGATCGTCTTGCCGATGCTCTCGTCGGCGTTGGCGGAGATCGTGCCCACCTGCGCAATCGCCTTGCTGTCCTTGCACGGCTTACTGATCTTCTTCAGCTCTTCGGTCGCCGCCGTCACGGCCTTGTCGATGCCGCGCTTGACGTCCATCGGATTGCGGCCCGAGGACACTGCCTTCAGTCCCTCGCGGATGATCGCCTGCGCGAGCACGGTGGCGGTCGTCGTGCCGTCGCCGGCCTCGTCGGAGGTGTTGGACGCGACTTCCTTGACCATCTGCGCGCCCATGTTCTCGAACTTGTCCTTCAGCTCCACTTCCTTCGCGACGGATACACCATCCTTCGTGACGGTGGGAGCGCCGAAGCTCTTCTCGAGCACGGCATTGCGGCCCTTGGGGCCGAGCGTCGCCTTCACGGCGTTCGCCAGGATATTGACGCCCCGGAACATGCGCTGCCGGGCATCGTCACTGAATCGGACTTCTTTAGCTGCCATTGTCGTAATCCCTTGAAAATCCTAACGGTTTTACTTTTCGATGATCGCCATGATGTCCTCTTCACGCATCACGACGAGGTCTTCGCCTTCGACCTTGACCTCGGTGCCGGTGTATTTGCCGAAGAGGATCTTGTCGCCGACCTTGACGTCGACCGGACGGACCTGGCCATCCTCGAGGATCTTGCCTTTGCCGACCGCGACGACCTTGCCCTGTACCGGCTTCTCCGCGGCCGTATCCGGGATCACGATCCCGCCGGGCGAGGTGCGCTCTTCCTCGAGACGCTTGACGATCACACGATCATGAAGAGGACGAATCTTCATGGACTTCACTCCTTACTTACTCTTGAGGTTCTTTAAGTTAAACTTGTCTGGCCCCCGCACCGCAGTCCGACTGCCGTGGGACTGTCTGCGCGGCTGTTAGCACTCAAACTGCTTGGCTGCTAATAATAGGCACCCATGGCCGAATTTCAAGCCCGCTGCCCCACGAAGGTCGAACCGACCCAGGCGGGGGGCTGTGCAGTTGCCGGCGCCACTGCGCCTGCTCGCGCGCCTGCTCGCGCCCCTGCACCTGCGTGCGCCCCTACGCCTGGCGCCGCGGGCTGTGGCCGCCCTCACGGCGCTTCGAGGCCGTTTTTGGGTAGGATGGCACCCCCTTGTTACCAACCGGTGAAGGGCATGAGGCGTTGCGATATGCACCGTACCGGCAGTCGAGCTGCAACCGGCCGCAGTGGGATGGGCCGTAACGTAACCGTTCATAGCTTCCCTGCGCTGCTGGTCGGGCTGATGGCCGTGACCCTCGCCGGTCTCCTGGCCTTCCCCTCGCTCGCCGCTCGAGCCGCCGCAGCACCTGCCGGCGCATCTGCCACCCCGGCCCCTGCCGCCGCGGCCCCTGCCGCCGCGGGCACTGCTGCCAAGAGCACCGGGCTGAGCTCGCTACTCGACCAGCTGCACAGTGGCGGGGATTCGGGGGACGACTTTCTGCCGGCGGAGCGGGCGTTCCAGTTCAGCGCCACCGCCGGGGGCTCCAATCAGATACAGCTGAATTGGATCATCGCTCCGGGCTACTACCTTTACCGCGATCGCATCAAGGTGGTCAGCCCCGCCCCGGCCGCCAAGCTCGGGGCGCCGGTGTTTCCGCCCGGGCTGATCAAGAACGACCAGTATTTCGGTAAGCAGGTGATCTATCACCGGCAGCTGACAGTTACCGTGCCGGTGGTGCATGCGGCCCCTGGCAGCCGCTCGGTCGCCGTGCAGGTGACTTACCAGGGCTGCGCCGAGGCGGGCTTGTGCTATCCGCCCATGACGCGCACCGCGTCCGTGACCCTGCCACCGGCGGCTGGCGGCGGTGCGACCGGCTCTGCCGCCGGTGCCGCAGGTGCCACCAGTGCCGCAGGTGCCACCAGCGCCGCCGGGGCAGCGATTGCCGCTTCGGCCTCATCGAACGCCTACGTTTCCGAGCAGGACCGGCTCGCCAATCTCATTCGCGACGGTAACCTGTTCGGGGTCCTGGCAACCTTCTGGGGGCTGGGGCTGCTGCTCGCCTTCACGCCCTGCTGCCTGCCGATGGTTCCCATACTCTCGGGCCTGATCGCCGGCGCGGGACAGCGGCTGAGCAGCGCGCGCGCCTTTGCGCTGTCACTGGTCTATGTGCTGGGCATGGCGGTGACCTACACCGCCACCGGCGCAATCTTCGCCGCCGCAGGCAGCCAGGTTCAGGCGGCGTTTCAGCAGGCCTGGATCACCGTGCTGTTCGCAGCGCTGTTCGTCGCAATGGCCCTGTCGATGTTCGGCCTGTACACCGTGCAAATGCCGGCGTTCCTGCAGACGCGGTTGGCCGCGGCGAGCAACCGCCAGCACGCCGGACATTTCGGAGGAGTGGCGATCATGGGGGCGCTCTCGGCTCTGATCGTCACCACCTGCGTGGCGCCACCGCTGGTGGCAACGCTCGCGGTCATCGGACAGAGCGGCGCCATCGCGCGTGGCTCGGCGGCGCTGTTCGTGATGGCGCTCGGCATGGGCTCGCCGTTGCTGGTGGTGGGCACCTCGGCGGGACGCTGGCTGCCCAAGGCCGGCCCGTGGATGGAGGCGGTCAAGCGCCTGTTCGGCGTGCTGATGCTCGCTCTTGCGGCCTGGATGCTCACACGCATCGTGCCGGCGCGCGCGACGCTGCTGCTGTTCGTAGTGCCGGCGCTCACCGCATGCGTGGTCCTGTGGGGCCTGTCGCGCATGCGCGGCGCGCTGCAAGTCGTGCGCACCGGCGCGCTGGTCGCCGCACTGGCGGCGGCTCTCTACGCGGCGGCCCTCGTTGCCGGCACCGGTCTCGGCGCACAGAACCCGCTCGCACCGCTGTCGCGCGCGGCCGCGGCGCTGCCGTTCCACAACATCTCCTCCGTCGCGCAGCTCGACCAGGAAGTGCAGCGGGCCGCAGCTCACGGCCAGCCCGTCATGCTCGACTTGGACGCCGCCTGGTGCACCTCCTGCAAGGAAATGCAGCAGTACACGTTTACCGATCCCAGCGTGCGCGCAGCGCTGCGCAATGTGCGTCTGCTGCGAGCCGATGTCACCGCCAACGACGCTGACGATCAGGCGCTCCTGCATCGGTTCCAGATCCCCGGGCCGCCGACCATCGCGTTCTACGACGGCCACGGTCGCGAGCTGCGCAGATTTCGCGTCGTCGGCTACATGAACGCCGACCGTTTCACGGCGCTCCTGCATCGCGCGCTCTCGCCCGCGGGCTGACGCCTCGCTCTTTCCGGTTGGCGTCGGCCGCGCGGTTGGGGCTATGCTTGCCGCCAGGCGTACTGTCGTCGCGGCCGATACCGACCCGGCTTGGCCCGTCATCGACGCCCCCGTCAGTCATGGTGGGCAATCAGCTCATGCGATCCCTGCAACGCACTCTCGCCGTCTCGCTGCTCGTTCTGTGCGGGATTCTGGCTGGCTACCTCGGTTATCACATCACGCACCGCCCGAGCCTGATCGCGCTCGACAGCGCGCTGGCAGCGCAGCCACCGGCAGCAGCGAGCGGCCCGGCGAGCGGGGCGGCCTTCCCGGCAGGCGCGCCAGCGCCCGCGGCAGCCCAACCCGCTGGCCCCGCGGCGAAATCCGCACCTGCTGATGCGTCGGGTGCACCCACCAAGGCGCCCGCGGTGCCGGAGACCCTGCCCGATGTGCGCATGCCGGACCTGAGCGGCACCGAGCGTTCGCTGCACGACTATCTGGGCCATCCTCTCGTGATCAATTTCTGGGCGACCTGGTGCGAGCCCTGCCGGCGCGAGATGCCTCTGCTGCAGCAGCTGTGGACGCAGTATCGCTCGACGGGGCTGGACGTCGTGGGCATCGCCGTCGATTCGCGCGCGGCCGTTCAGCAGTACCTGCGCACCACCCACGTCGGCTATCCGCTGCTGGTCGGAGAGGACGAGGGCAGCGCCGCGGTGGCGCGCTTCGGCATCGAGCCGGTGCTGCCCTTCTCGGTGTTCGCCGATGCGCAGGGCCGGATCGTGGCGGTGAAGATCGGCGAACTACACCGCGACGATGCCAATTTCATCATCGCAGCAGTCGAGCAGGTCACGCGCGGGCGTGAGAGCCTGCCGCAGGCACGGGCCGCGATCGCCGCGGAGCTGCGGCAACTGGCCATACAACGCGCCAAGCAGGCGGCACAGCCCGGCGGCGGCGCTTAGCACCCGCCGGCTGTCTCCGGCCACTGCCGATCAGGGACTGCTACCGATCAGGGGCTGCGACTACCGAGGATCGACCGTTACCGGTCTCCAGCCACTCTGCCAGCCTCCAGCCCTGACCCGGCTGGCGGGGATACCCCTCAACGCTGGCGTGATGTACGAGTTTCCTGCAATATAGGCTCCAGTCGGCGCCAAGATTATACAAATCGCCGCAAATTAGGTGCATTTCCGGCGCGCCACAAAGACGCCGGGAGTGCCGCCTGAGAAGTTGCGGCGGCGCTACATCGACGCTCGTGCCCTGCGGGGTCAAAGGAACGGAGCACGGATGGATATTCGAAAAATCAAAAAGATGATCGAGCTGCTCGAGGAGTCGGGTATCGCCGAGATCGAGATCCGGGAGGGGGAGGAGACGTTGCGCATCGCGCGCGTGCTGCCGGGACAACAGGTCACCTACGCAGCCGCGCCCGTGGTGGCCTCCGCACCGGCGCCGGTGCAGGTCCCTGCACCGCCCTCGGCAGCTGCGAGTACCCCGGCCCCGGCGAGCGCGCACAGCGGCGCCGGAGAGGTGCATGCCGCGAGTGGCGAGCACATCGTCACCGCGCCGATGGTCGGGACGTACTACTCGGCTCCCTCGCCAGGCGCCAAGGTATTCGTGGAACTGGGTGAGGAGGTGGAGGCCGGTCAGGTGCTGTGCATCATCGAGGCGATGAAGATGATGAATCAGATCGAATCCGAGCGCGCCGGTCGCATCAAGGCGATCCTGGTCAAGAACGGCGAGCCGGTCGAATTCGATCAACCGCTGTTCATCATCGAATGACCGCGCCCGCGCACCCCGATCGGCGCGCAGCCGTCGCTGGCAGCGCGAATGTGACCCCTCCGAGCGCCCGACAGTAGCGCCGACTGCGACCAACGCCCATCCACCATGCCGATGCTCGAAAAGATCCTGATTGCCAACCGCGGCGAGATCGCGCTGCGTATCCTGCGCGCCTGCCGCGAGCTCGGCATCAAGACGGTGGCCGTGCATTCGACCGCCGATGCGAATCTCAAGCACGTATTGCTCGCCGACGAGTCGGTGTGCATCGGCCCGCCGCCCTCGGCGCTGAGCTATCTGAACATGCCGGCGATCATCAGCGCCGCCGAGGTCACCGACGCGGTGGCGATCCATCCCGGGTATGGCTTTCTGTCCGAGAACGCCGATTTCGCCGAGCGTGTCGAGCAGAGCGGCTTCATCTTCATCGGTCCGAAGGCCGAGACCATCCGCTTGATGGGCGACAAGGTATCGGCCATCCGGGTGATGAAGCAGCACCAGGTACTGTGCGTACCCGGCTCGGATGGCTCACTGGGCGACGACCCGGACGAGAACCTGCGCATCGCGCGTGACATAGGCTACCCCGTCATCATCAAGGCGTCCGGCGGCGGCGGCGGCCGCGGCATGCGGGTCGTGCATGCCGAGGGGGCGCTGCTCAGTGCCATCGCCGTTACGCGCACCGAGGCCCTCGCGGCCTTCGGCAATGACGCCGTCTACCTGGAGAAATTCCTGGAACGGCCACGGCACATCGAGTTTCAGATCCTGGCGGACAATTACGGCAACGTCATCAGCCTGGGCGAGCGCGACTGCTCGATGCAGCGACGCCACCAGAAGGTGCTCGAAGAGGCGCCGGCGCCTGGCATCAGCGTCAAGCAGCGTCGTCAGATGGGCGAGCGCTGCGTGGAGGCGTGCCGGGCCGTGGGTTACCGCAGCGCCGGTACGATGGAATTTCTATACCAGGATGGCGAGTTCTACTTCATCGAGATGAACACGCGTATCCAGGTCGAGCATCCCGTGACCGAGCTCGTCACGGGCATCGACCTGGTCAAGGCGCAGCTGCAGATCGCGGCCGGCGAGCGCCTGGCCTACACGCAGGCGGACGTACAGGTGCGCGGCCACGCCATCGAGTGCCGCATCAACGCCGAGGATGCGCGCACCTTCATGCCCTCTCCCGGCCCGATCAAGCTTTGGCATCCCCCGGGTGGACCGGGGATCCGCGTCGACAGTCATCTCTACCTCGGCTACAGCGTGCCGCCTCACTATGACTCGCTGATCGGCAAGCTGATCGCGCACGGGGACACACGCGAGACCGCGATCGCCCGCATGCGCAATGCCCTGTCCGAATTCGTGGTCGAGGGGATCAAGACCAACGCCGCGCTACATCAGGAAATCCTCGCGCACGCAGCCTTCCAGGCAGGTGGCCTCGACATCCACTACCTGGAGCGGCGGCTGGGGCTCAAATGAGCGCGGCGCGCGAGGCCGCGGCGGCTCATCACGATGCGCCGGGAGAGGATTATTTCGAGCTCGGCTTCGAGCTCGGTAGCCTCGATCTGGACGCCGCCGAGGCCGCCTGCTTCGCAACCGGTGCGCTCGCCGTGACCTGCAGCGATGCGGCAGATGACGCAGTGCTCGAGCCGCGACCGGGGGAACTGCGCCTGTGGCGCAGAACGCACGTACAGGCGCTGTACCGCGCCTGGCAGGCAGATCCGATGCTGATCATCGCACTGGCGGCGCGGCTCGGGCTCTCGCCGGCGCAGCTGGCGCCTCGTGCAGTAGCCGGACGCGTCTGGGAGCGCGAGTGGTTACGCGACTTTCATGCCATGCGCTTCGGCGAGCGTCTGTGGATCTGCCCGCGTCATGAGCAGGTTGCGGATTGCAATGCTGCGGTCGTGCGACTGGATCCGGGGCTCGCTTTCGGCACCGGCGCTCACGCATCGACGGCGCTCTGTCTACAGTGGCTCGACCAGGCTGCGCGCCACGCCGGCCCCGGGCGGTTCGGCAGATACAGCATCGTGGATTACGGCTGCGGGTCGGGCGTGCTGGCGCTCGCCGCGCTGCGGCTGGGCGCTCGCCGTGCCTATGCATTCGATATCGATCCGCAGGCGCTGCTGGCCACGCGGCAGAATGGCGCAGACAATGGGCTCGCCGACCGATTGCAGCTCTGCGAGCGCGCCGCGGATCTACCACGGGGCTGTCAGGTGCTGCTTGCCAATATCCTGGGCGCGACATTGCTGCAGCTGTGTGAGCAGTTCGCGACGCTGCTGGACCGCGGCGCACAGCTGCTGCTGGCCGGCATCCTCGCGCGGGAAGAGACGGACATGGCGACGGCATTCGGAAAGTGGTTTGATATGCGCCGGTTCGCGCAGCGCGACGGTTGGGTGGCGCTCGTTGGCACCCGCCACTGAAGCAGCAGCCGATCCTGAGCGATGTTCACGGTTTGCCCCAAATGCACCCTGACGCTCGCGGTCACGGCCAATGACCTGCGCATTGGCCAGGGCTATGTGCGCTGCGGCCGCTGTTCCAACGTCTTCAATGCGCTGCTGAAGCTATCGGACGCGCCCCCGGATGCCGATGTCGGGGCTTCATCCATCGCGCAGGCCGATCCAGCCTCGAGCTCGCAGGTCACGCGCGCGATCTCCTCCGCGGCGTCGGACGCCGGCCAGGCCAACTCCTCGCCGGCCGCGCCGGCTTCCACTGCTGCGGCCGCCTCCACGCACCCCGCCCGGCGCAGCACCGAGGTCGCCGCGCCCCGGCCTTCCGCGGCACCACGCACTGCGCCTGCGCCGCCAGCAGCGGCGTCCAATACCGCCAACCCTGCGAATCGCCTGACCTCTGCGAACCCGGCGACCGCCAACCCCGCCAACCGGGCGAAGCCCGCAAGCCTCGCCAAA
>JASHPX010000365.1 GCA_030037905.1 Gammaproteobacteria bacterium | reverse complement strand
CGCTCGCCCGGCGCGAGCTCGCAGAGGCGCTTCCAGCCTTCGCCCGCGAGCAGCCGGTGCTGCGCGGTGGCACGCACGCTGCGGCCGCTGGCGAGCGTGACCTTGAACACCGGCCGGCGGCCCACGCACCACACACAGTCGGCGCGCGCGGCATGCAGGCGCGATGCGTCATCGAGCGCCCAGACCTCGGGGCACGTGCCCACGAGCTCGCGAATCGGCACGCGCCGGCCGTCTGCGAGACACACGCGCGTATCGCCCGTCACACATTCGCGCAGGTCCGACATCACCGGCTTCTTCTCGGTACGCTGCTCGACACCGCGGTTGAGCTGCGAGAGCGCGATCACCGGCAGCTCCAGCTCCTTGGCGAGCGCCTTCAGGCTGCGCGAGATCTCGGCGATCTCGGTGGCGCGGTTCTCCTTGCTGCCGGTCACCTGCATGAGCTGCAGATAGTCCACCACCACCAGACCGAGCCCATGCTCGCGCTTGAGCCGGCGGGCGCGCGCGCGCAGCTCGGTCGGCGTGAGACCCGCGGACTCATCGATGAAGAGCTTCGCTTCGGACAGCTGGCTGGTCGCCGCAGTGATGCGCACCCAGTCGTCGTCGGAGATGCGGCCGCTACGGATACTGTTGAGCGGTACATGCCCGATCGAGGACAGCATGCGCGTGACCAGCTGCTCGGAAGGCATCTCCATGCTGAAGATCGCGACCGACGCGCGGATCTCGGGATTGACCGCGGCGAACTCCGCCATGTTGACCGCGAGCGTGGTCTTGCCCATCGAGGGCCGGCCGGCGATCACGACGAGATCGCCGGGCCGCAGCCCGCCGGTCAGGCGATCGAAATCCGTGAAACCCGTGGCGAGCCCGCGCAGCTTCTCCGGGTTGCTGTGCCACTCGTCGATCTTGTCGATCAGCGGCGGCAGCAGCGTGCTGACACGCACGGCGCCGTCGCGTCCGCGTGCGCCCTGCTCGGCGATCTCGAACACCAGCTGCTCGGCCTCGTCGACCAGCTCCCGCGGGCTCTGTCCCTGCTCGGCGAACACCGAGGCGGCGATGCGCCGCCCCGCTTCCAGCAGCCGGCGCAGCATCGCGCGCTCGCGCACGATGGTCGCGTACGCGCGCACATTGGCCGCCGTGGGCGTATCGCGCGCCAGCGTGCCGAGGTAGGCCAGTCCCCCCGCTTCCACCAGTTGCCCCCGGCGCTCGAGCTGCTCGGAGACCGTGACGATATCCGCGGGGCGGTTGACGGCGGCGAGCTCCGCCAGCGCCTCGAAGATCAGGCGGTGATCCGGACGATAGAAGTCCCCGGCAGTGACGATATCCGCGACCTGGTCCCAGGCCGTCCCGTCGATCAGCAGCGCTCCGAGCACCGATTGCTCGGCCTCGACCGAGTGCGGCGGCGTGAGACCGTCGGCCTCCGACCTGCCGGCCTCCAGTCCGCCATCGCGGCGTGGACGTAACGGCGTGCTCATCGCGCGTGCCTGCACCGAGCTGCCGGGTTTGCGAGGCCTGCCAGGGGCGCCGGACCCGCGGGGTGTGCGCTCAGACGGCCTCTTCGGCCGCGACGGTGACGGTCAGTTCTACGTTGACATCGGTGTGCAGGTGCAGCTGCACCGGGTGCTCCCCGAGCGTACGCAGCGGGCCGTTGGGCAGACGCACTTCGCTGCGCTCGAGCCGGTGGCCCGCGGCGCTGGCCGCCTCGCTGATATCAGCGGTGCCCACTGACCCGAACAGCTTGCCCTCCGTGCCGGCCTTGGCCGTGATCGTCAGCTTGAAGCCTTCCAGCGCCGCGGCACGTTGCTGCGCGTCCTGCAGATCCGAGTGCGCCTTGCGCTCCAGCTCCGCGCGTCGCGCCTCGAAGCGCGCCACGTTCTCGGGCGTCACGAGCGTCGCCTTGCCCTGCGGCAGCAGGTAATTGCGCGCATAGCCGGACTTCACCCGGATGCGATCGCCGATGTTGCCGAGGTTGGCCACCTTCTGCAGGAGGATGAGCTCCATGGCGAAACCTTAGTGTTGATCCGTGTAGGGTAGCAGCGCCAGAAAGCGCGCGCGCTTGATCGCTGTGGCGAGCTGGCGCTGATAAAAGCTCTTCGTACCGGTGATGCGACTCGGGACGATCTTGCCGGTCTCGGTAATGAAGTTCTTCAGCGTCGCCAGATCCTTGTAGTCGATCATCGCCACACCCTCGGCGGTGAACCGACAGAATTTCTTGCGTCGAACGAAACGGGACATGTGCTGCTCCGATGTGTCTCTAGTGCGCTTCGGCCGCTGAAGCGATATCGCCATCCTCCTCATCCTCACGGTCGCGATGCCCGTCGCCCTCCTCCTCGGACTTCGCCATGGGCGAGGGCTCGGTGATCGCCGTCTCGACGCTCGTGACCAGATGGCGCAGCACCGCGTCGCTGAAACGGAATGCGCCGATCAGCTCGGTGAGCGTGCGCTGGTCGCACTCCACGTTCAGCAGCACGTAGTGCGCCTTGTGGACCTTGGCGATGGGATAGGCAAGCTGGCGGCGGCCCCAATCTTCGAGCCGGTGAACCTTGCCGCCGCCGGCCGCGATCATGCCCTTGTAGCGCTCGATCATGGCCGGGACCTGCTCGCTCTGATCCGGATGGACCAGAAAGACGATCTCGTAGTGCCTCATGTGTCCTCCTCATGGGGTAATGCCGCCCGCCCGAGGCTCGTAGCGGTGCGGCAAGGAGACCGGCGCATCATAATCCAGCCACCGGCGCCGGGTGCCAAAAAAGGCGCGCAAGCATACAGAAAAACCCGCCCGGCCCGCAATGACGCGCTGGCAAGCCAGCGGGGGCGCACCGCCCTGGCGATCAGCCGCGCGATGTGCCTCATCCGGTGTGCGTACCCCGCTGCGCCGCCTCGATCCTCGCGCGCCATTCTCGCGTATCGTGCAGCCGCGCGATCGCGGGTATCAGATGAGCAACGAGCCCGCTCGCCTGCCGCAGCAGCGCTGCGCGCTGCGTCGGGTTGGTATCGCTGAGCGACTGCGCGTACAGCGCCTCGGCGTACTCCAGCGGCAGCCACTGATCGCCGTAGTTCTTCTTCGTAAGCCCGCGATACATCGTGACGACCGGGCCGATGGTCTGCGCCGCCTCCGCCTGCTTGCCCTCGCGCGCCAGCGCCATCGACAGCCAGATCGCGCTCTGAGCCGTGCCGCGCTGCTTCTGCCCGGCACTCTCGATGACACCGAGAACGATCTCGAGCCTGCTCGCCGGCAACGCCGCGCGCTCTGCCTGCGCCGCAGCCGCGAATTCTCCAAGATGGTAGTCGGCGCGTGCTTCGAGATCGGAAAAGGCAGAAAGGTTCAAATTGAGCCACCCGATGTCTTCCGGCGTCGGGGGTGGGCCGGCGGCGTGCAAATTCCCCAGCGCGGTGCGCGCGAAACGCCGCGCATCGCTCCAGTCTTCGCGCTCATACGCCACCACCGCCGCCGGATATGCCCGCCACGCATTGATCGCGACTTCCGTATAGGTTCCGCTCAGTCCTGCCTTGTGCAATACGCTCGGGCCCAGGAAGGGATCGTTCGCGGCGACGGTCGCGGCGGCTCCCGAGAAGTCACCGAGCTGCGCCTGCCAGGGCGCAGTGATCGCCAGGTCTTCGGCCACGTTACCGAGGACGAGTCCTTGGCCCGCGGCCTGTTGGCCCGTGGCTTGGCGGAAGGTCTCCAGTGCCTTTCGGCCGTAGCCGACCGCCTCGTCGAGCCGCCCCGTATCCCACAGCGAATTACTGATGTCCCAGTACGCGACGCCGAGCACATTGAGGTACTCTGCATTCCCCGAGAGCGGCGCACGGCCGGCTCCCGTCCGCCAGCCCCCGCGCTATCGCTTCGCGTAATAGCGCGCGCCAGGTAACCCGTCGAAGTCCGAATCCTGAGTCCAGAGCGCCGCACGATGTCGCTGTGCGGTTGCCAGCATCACGCTGTCCGCCATGGCAATGGAATGCTGGATGGAGAGCCGCGCCGCCTCGAGCGCGGTTGCCCGATCAAGGTCTACAACTCTTCCTTGCTCCATTACCGCAACAGCTCGCAACGCTGCATCTTCATTCCTCTGCTGGCTCACCCGCTTGAATACTTCGAATAATGACAGGGTCGGCACGATCAGTGATCGCGTAGCCTCAATCGGCTTCGCGAATATCGCCGCATTGGGTCCGTCGGCCAGGTACTCGAGCCAAGCCGAGGAGTCGACCACATTCATACGCGGTCGGCCTCCCTAGGCACGCTGGTGTCGATGCCCTTCAGCGACCCTCGCGCAGCCTTGGTTGGCCGCACCGGCACGAGTTCGATCCGACCCCGATATTCGATAGCATGGAGTTTTTCACCAGGCTTGATGCCGAGCGCCTCTCGAATCTTGGACGGAATGACGATCTGATACTTCGACGACACAGTGATGGTACTCATACGATTTTCCGATCGATCGTTATATTGTAAAGCGCAGATGCAAGCTTACCACAACTCATGCTGCGGCGGGTCATCGAGATCGATCGTATGCGCGGCGCGCGCGTCGATCGGCAGGCGGGCATTGTCGAATCGCACCGGCCGGGATCCGACCGCCGCGCGGCGGATCACGCCGTCCCCACCGGCCTTGCCTCGAGCACGCTGACCATGGTGGAGGTGGGTGTGATGGAGGTGAGCTCGAAGCCCGCCTGTCTGAACAGCGCCCGAAACTCCGACTCGGTGCGTTCCATTCCGCCCGGGAACGTCATCATCAGCAGGTCGAAGTCCTTCGCAGGGGACGGATCGTTCCCGACCGGAACGACACACTCGACGATCAGCAGCCTGCCATGCTGCGGGATTACTCGGCGGCAATGACGCAGTATCTGCAGGCATTGGTCGTGGGTCCAATCATGCAGAATGTGCCGGAGCAAATAGGCATCGGCCCCCGGCGGCACGGCTTCAAAAAAATTGCCTTCGACCACGCGGCAGCGGTCCGCGACATCCTGCCGCTTCAGCGACTCCTGCGCGCGCGCCGTCACGTGACCGAGATCGAACAGCATGCCTCGCATCCTCGGATAACGCTGCAATACGGCCGCGATGAGGGATCCATTACCACCGCCGATGTCCGCCAGCACTTCCACGCTGCCGAAGTCGTACGCCTGGAGCATCGCGGCAGTCTCGAAGCCGTGGAAACACGTCATCCCGGCGTCGAATACCGGGCCCAGCTCCGGGTGCTCCATGATGTAGTCGAACACCGGCTTGCCGAACAACTTGACGAATCCCGGCTCACCCGTACGCACCGCATGATCGAGACCGTCGAATCCCGCAAAGACGCGATGGAACATCTGCGCGCCGGCGCGAAACGAGCCCGTGGCGCGACTGCGCAGCGCATCGGACAGCGCCGTGTGGTCAAATTCGCCGGCCGCCGTCTCGCGGAACACGCCATGGCTCGCCAGACAGCGCAGCACCCGATACAGCGAGCGCTCATCGGCCCCCGTGGCCTTCGCCAGATACGCCGCCGATCTCGATCCGCCGGGCTCGATGTGATCGGCAACCCCGAGATCTGCGACGGTGCACAGCGCCCGGGTCAGAAGCGCGCCATTCACGATCTGATTGAGCTGCTCGGTTTCTTGTTGTGACACGTACGCATACTCCCCCGTCAAATCAGGCCGGGCGCCACGTGCGGTGGTCTTGCCGGCGCCATTCGGACCGCTCGATTCCCGCGCCAGCGTAGCACCGGCGGCCGAATCGAGCATCAAGACCTGAGCAGCCACGCGTACGCCGGTTGCGCAATGATGTTCGGGGGAGCGCCGGCGGAATCACATCCCGGGTGAGTGTCAGCAAACGGCGCACCGCACGTGGATAGCGCCGGCCGGCCGCCTCGAGCGCTCTGATCTCGCGCGCGAGCACCTGGTTGTCCGAAGGGTCGGCGCAGACCTGGAGCAGCTCCATTGGACCGCCCGGACTACGCGCGAGAAAGTCGATTTCACCGCCTTCGGGTGTGCGTACATACGTGATCTCGGCATGTCTGTGCTCGAGCTCGATGAGCACGGCGGTCTCGAGTGCGTGTCCGGTATTTGCGCGTCCGGTACGGTCGAACACCGGGATCAGACCGGGATCGATCGGGTATGCCTTGCGCGGATTGACCATGCGCTGCCGCTCGGAGCCGGATTCCATCCAGACGGTGCGCACGAGGAAGCAATCCTCGAGGAAACCGACCAGTTCATGGACGGAGTCCTTGGAAATGCTGATGCCCTGCGACTTCAGCAAGCCAAAGCATTTCTCCACGCTGAACAGCGAGGCGGCGTTGCCCAGCAATTGCCTGACCAGGGAACGCAGCGCTACCACATTGCGAACGCGGTGACGTTCGACGACATCCCGCAAGATTGCGACATCGACATAATC
>JASHPX010000364.1 GCA_030037905.1 Gammaproteobacteria bacterium | reverse complement strand
ATTGGCGAGTCATGGGGCTGGGACTGGCGGCCCTGGGCGCAGCAACCATCGGCACGTACATCTTCACGTACATCGCGACCTATGCGCAGCACACACTGCATCTGCCGGCGCGCGCCGGATTCGAGGCGGAGCTCATCGGCGATCTCGTCGCGGTGCCGGTGACGGTGTTGGGGGGCTGGTTGTCCGATCGGTATGGTCGTTGGCCCGTCAATGTCTGGGCCAATGCCGTGTTCCTCGTGGCGATCTATCCCGTGTTCGCATGGATCGTGGCCGCCGATTCTGCGAGCGTGCTGATCATCGGAACGACAGTGCTGTCCGCGGCCTCATGGGCAGGTACGGCCCCGCTGCTGGCGGTGCTGGCAGAAGCCCTGCCCCGCTCCATCCGCAGCACCGGGTTCGGCACGGTGTACTCGCTGGCGATCGCGACGTTCGGCGGCACGACGCAGCTGGTGGTGACTTGGCTGATCGAGGTCACCGGCAGCTCGATCGCCCCCGCCTGGTATCTGGTCGGAGCCACTGTCGTCGGCCAGATTGCGCTGATGTTGCTTCCGGAAACCGCACCGATGCACCAGCGCCACGCCCTCGAGCAGCGGCGTTTCATCCGAGCCTGACCCCCGTATCGGGAATCGACCTACGAGAGCCGACGGCTTGCCAAGGGGTGAAGCGGCGCCATGGCCTACGCCCGCCGAACGCGATAGGCTCGATCCTAAAACCTCGCGGCGTCGCGATACGGCGCTGCCACCTGACGCCGAAGCGAGTACTGTTCACGACGTCAGTCTTCAAGACTTTCATGGAGGGCCACCCAATGAAATACGCAGGCAGATTCAAGGCCGGTCTGTTGGTTGCTCTATACGTCGCGACCTCGCTCCTGGCAGGATGCGTGGCCGGGGGGCCGCGCGAAGGCTACTACGATGCCCCGCATCACCGCTGGTGGCATAACCACGCCTGGGTGGCCTGCACGCCCGGAGACGTTCACTGCCGCTGAGGGCGCGCCGCCGGGAGGGTCGCGGTCCTCGACGTGGTGCGCGGGTCTCGTACCGGCCGATGCCGGGCTGTCGATCAGCCCTGTCGATCAGCCCTGCTGCGGAGCTCGAGGCGCTGAGCGGCGCGCGCACCCTATCGGGGCACGTTCGATCTCACGAGAAGACCGATGCCCCTATGCCTGTGTCAATGCGACTGTAGTAGCCCGACTGGGGATGTTCGAGCCATTCCCGACCTGGGTTCCTCGCCGCAGCTACCGGCGGGCATAGACCGCATAGCAGCGCCCTCGAGCGCATCTTCACAGGGCAAGGTACTGCACCCATTCGCTCACAATGCCGTTGGGAGTGTTGAATTTCAGCGCTGCGTCTGTGACCGGTCTGTCGATTACCGGATCGTATGTCGTCGTGGAATCGAATCCGCTGTGATCAGGTCTGGCCAATTGCATATCAATGCGTCGTACCAGAAACGAACTTTGTTCAATCCAGATTACTTCCGTCCAGGCGACCGCCGAGGCAGCCGTTCGGCTTTCTTGGACACGGAAGCAACGGCTAGCACCGCACGGCGCATCAGCCAGGCGGGTAGCCGCCCCATCATCCGTAAGCTTGCGGCCACTAATGATTTGGGGCATGAGCAGCGCCGGGATATCGTGAGCCGCGAGGTTCGAAATGCCTGAGGCTTCGGCGAGTGCTTGGTCCAGCGAGTGCGGCATGCTGACCTTCGAGAAAGCCCACAGCTCGACATCGGTGCCGTTACGGCAAATGACCGAGTGAAACTGCGGCATGGGAATCATCCGCGGATGAGGCGCCGTAAATTCAAATCGGAATCGATCCGGTGCCCTATACGCCGTTTTGAACGGTATATCCGACGGCGCAAAAATTCGGCCAATTGCACCGGAGACTGAGCTGCCCACGCCTTCGATCTTTATCTTGACGACACCCGTGTCCTGGTACGTCTTGGCCTCGGCATACAGGGCAGATACCCGATGCAGGATCATCGGCGCGGTGAGGGACTGCGGAATTTCGCTTACAGCATTTGCTGCATTCGCCCCGCCTGCAAAATTTTGCAAGCCAATGCTGACGAGACTGCTCACAAAGCACAGCGCCGTTAGCTTCATACATCAGCCCTCTTTGAACAGGCACGGCCAGCGAGTCACTCGTTGGTTGGACGTGGCGGTGACCGGAGCCGGTGTTGGGAATCGAGCCCGTCTGCCCGCGCCCGGCGTTCAACCTCAGCCTTGCCGAGCGCGGCAGCCGCCAGCCGAGTCCTCGTCACGCCTCCGTCTCATTATGGGGAGACCTCGAAGACGACACCCGAGTTGTTGGCGCCGCCGGCAGACGTTGTTCCATAGAAAATGCCGTCGCTGCCCTGGATCAGGGCCGCGGCCGGATTCTTGCCGGAGGCGCTGTCGAATGCGTACAGCACGGTCTCCGCGCCAGTGCTCGGCGATACCATGAAAATTACACCGTCACCGTTTTCCCCGCCTGAATACGTCGTTCCATAGAGGTTGCCATCGCTGCCCTGGACCAGGCCGGCGCCGGGATTTTCGCCGTAGACGCCCTGGAATGCGTACAGGACGGTCTCGATATCGCTGCTCGAGACTTCGAAAACCGTGCCGCATCCGCCCTTGCAGTTGGCGGCGCCGCCGCCGTTGACCGTCGTTCCATAGAGGTCGCCGTTGCTGCCCAGCGTCAGGGCGCCTTCCGGATATGCGCCGTCGCCGTTGACGTCGCCGCCGGAGGTGCCGGCGGCGGCCGCCTCGAAAGAGTACAGAACGGTCTCCGTGCCGCTGCTCGGAGCGACCATGAAGACCGTGCCGTTACTGTAGGTGCCGCCGTCCGTCGTCGTTCCATAGAGGTTGCCATTGCTGCCCAGGATCAGGCCGTCGGGATCTTGGCCGTAGATGTCCGCGAATGCGTACAGAACAGTCTCCGTACCACTGCTCGGCGAGACTTCGAAGACCGTCCCGCATCCGCCCGTGCAGGCGGAGCTGCCCCCGCCATCGGCCGTAGTTCCATAGAGATTGCCGTCGCTGCCCTGGACCAGAGCGGCCATGGGACATTCGCCATCGTCGGCAACGCTTCCGAAGGAGTACAGCACCGTCTCGGCGCCGGTGCTCGCAGAGATTTCGAAGACGGTACCTGAGTTCTGGGTACCGCCGTAGCATGTCGTTCCGTAGAAGTTGCCATCGCTACCCTGTATCAGCCCTGCGGCCGGATTCTTACCGTCGCCGGTGGTGCCGCCGAAGGAGTACAGCACCGTCTCGGTATCGCTGGTCGGCGAGATCTCGAAGACGGTGCCCGCGTCCTGGGTGCCGCCCGAGTAGGTCGTTCCGTAGAGGTTGCCGTCGGTGCCCTGGATCAGCCCCGCCTCGGGGTCTGTACCGTCGCCGGTGACGCTCCCGAATGAGTACAGCAGGGTATATGTGCCTGTACCGGACGAGCCGCCGGAGCTGCTGGAACTGCTGGAGGAGCCACCACAGGCCACGAGACCGAGAGCGATCAGGCTCGATAAGAGCCCAGTAGCAAATACAACCCAAACAGCCTTGGGGCGGATTGATTGAGCGTTCATGTAGATATCCACTTGATTAAAACCTTTCAGGACAGATACGCGAGACCAACGTTCCAATGATTGCTTGGCGTCCCCGCTCCGGCCGTTACCGCCGGTACTGCCGCAGCTTTGCCTTCGCAGTCTTGTGGAACGAAGGCCTCGTGCAGCGTCACCTCCGTCATCGCGCGCGTCCAGACCAGGAGCGAATCCGCCGCGTTAGAGGTGCCCTGATAGCTGTGCCCGCCGCCCTTGACCATCAGCCGCAAGCGCTTCTCCCGCGCAAAATTGACCGCCGCGACCACATCGGCGGCATGGCGCGCCTCGACGGCATACGCGCTCGGCGCCGCCCTCCAGGCCTCGAGCCAACCCGATGTCGTCGTCCCCGCAGGCTGATCCCCAACATAGAAGGGATGAGGATGCTCTTCTCGACATCGACGCAGGCCATCCCCGTCGGCGCCGTCTCGCAGGCCGCGAACAGCGCATGCGGCTCGATCAGATTTCCGCCCACCGCCTCCTTAAGCGTAGCCCATTCCGCGGGCTTGGGCCAAGCGGGATCGCAGGGGCGGATGCGCTGAATGAGAGCTGCCCCGCGAGCCCGAGCGACTCGGACCGGTAGAGGCAGCGCCGGAAGGAGTGAAGCGGCAGCCAACTCTTTGAGGATCTCTCGTCTGCGCATGCGCGCCTCTTCTTGAAGTTCAGGCTGATGGTAGCTCCTCACTGACCTCTCGGGCGAGCAGAGGTCGCGATCGCTCATCGGGTGCGAGCCAAACTATCCAGCGCTTACTCGGATCTTGATAGGATTCCTCGGTTAAGAAAAGCCGCGGCGCGAATACCTGGAAACGGCAAAGCCGAAGGCTGACTACCAGCTTCCGGTTGTGTCGGGGGCGCCCCCGGAATGGGAAATTGCGCGGCGTATGTCCGCGCACCACGTCGAGGTGCTTGAGCGCAAGTCATCCGATCGCCGCAGTGAGTCCGATTCTGAGTAGGGTGTGCCGATCGAATCAACGCTGATGCCGGAACACGACGATCGCTGACGAGAGAACTGGAGGCCGTCGGTCAATATCAGATGCGGCGTGACTTTCGGATCCGACCGAAGCTGCCCGTCGCGAATGTCCATCTTGGGCGCTCCTGCCTGCCTGTCCAAAATGATGGTTTGCCGTTCGGACCCATCGCCCATTCCCGCTTAACAAAACTTTTTCCTTGCCGCCCTATGGTAGCCCTATGGTCTTTCATCGGGCCAGCGTATAAGACTCCGGCGATACTCGAATCCGCCAGGCGCCGCAGGGAGGCGACGACTGTGGAAATCCGGCCAGCAGAGGCTTCGCCCCTCAAGCACGCGCTCATTGGCTTGGTCGGTGGGAGCGTCGAAAACTACGACTTTACCGTCTATGCGACGGCGGCGGCGCTGGTATTTCCAACAGAATTCTTTCCAGCCGCGATGCCGCCGCTGCTCGCGCAGGTCGCGTCTTTCAGCGCCTTCGGCGTTGGCTTTTTAACGCGGCCGTTCGGTGCAGCGTTGTTTGGACACCTGGGCGATCGGATTGGCCGCAGGCGTGCGTTTGCCATCGGCCTGTACCTGATGGGAGCCGCTACTCTAGCGATAGCGATGCTACCGAACTATCGGATTTGGGGCGCATTCGCGCCCCTAACCCTGGTCGCGCTTCGGCTCATCCAAGGAGTTGCAGCCGGGGGTCAATGGGGCGGTTCGACTCTGATTGCCACGGAGAACGCACCTGCAGCCCAACGGGGCCTCTACGGTAGTATCGCTCAGGCGGCGCCTTGCGTGGCCGTAATACTGGCAAACCTAATATTTCTAGCCGTCAGTGCTGCAGTGAGTCCCGTCGAGTTTATGGTCTGGGGGTGGAGGATCCCCTTCGTACTCGGTATTGCCGCCATAGGCCTCGGTCTGTATGCACGCTTCCGACTGCCAGAGACCGATGAGTTCTCCCGCCTGCAGCGATCTGTGAGAGACACGAGCGGCGCAGACGGCAGCGTGCACTCACCTGTTATCCAGGCGTTGACTTCGTGTCCAACCACGATCCTCAAAGCCGGTGGCACATTCATAGCCAGCAACCTGGCGTTCTATGTCCTCATAACTTACGTTCTGGCGTGGGGTACCAGCCGTGTCGGTCTGCAGCTAAGCCGCACAGGCATGCTGACAACTATGTTGCTGGCTGCACCGGCGTCGGCCACGATGCTTTTAGCCGGCTCGTGGTCGGATCGATTCGGTCGTCGACCGGTGATGGTCGTGGGGTTGTTGGCGCTGACGGTGTGGTCTTTTGTACTGTTCCCGTTAATTGAAACCCGATCGTGGCTGTATATCACCGTCGCGATCGCCGTGGCCAACGCTATCATGTATGCAATCTATGGCCCGATGGCGGCGTTCTTTACTGAACTCTTTGATACCAGAGTGCGCTATTCGGCGCTGTCACTGGCATATCAGATTGGCCTCCTGGCCGGCGGTGCATCTGCGCCGATCATCGCAACGGCTTTGTACGCTCGCTTTCGCAACAGCGTGGCCGTGGCGGCTTATATGGGCGCTGCATGCCTGCTGTCACTGATTTGCCTGATGGCATTGAAGCAACCTGAGCACACGATTTATGCCCAGGCAGCCTCCGAAGCGCGTATGCCCTAACGCTGCCGCTGAACTTCAGACCGAGCCGACCTAGGCCATCGACCCGCGGACATCCGCGACAGTCCGACGTTCGGTAGATTCGTTCGATTACAAGGAGACGTTAGAGGTGCGTTAGGGGGGACATCCATGATGCGAATCACCGTATGTCTGCTTGCAATTATTCGGGCATTTGTCGGTTCCGCTGCCACCGCACAGCCATTTGTCGACCCGCGCTCGGAGACCGACGCCGCCTTCCATATGGACAAAGGCCTGGAGACAGGTTCACACGATCCAGCTTGCTACGATACGAAATTGGTTTCGACTGGCGGGCCGGCGCCACACAGCCCCAGCACCCTGGCGGTGCGCTGGGTAGGGGTATCGAATTTCGAGCTCGCCTATGAGGGCAAAATCATCCTGCTTGATGCTTATATAGACCGCGGCAGCAACTTTCCGCCGCTCGGCTTTGCCGCCGCGGATATGAAGAAAGCGGATGTGATCCTCATCGGTCACGCGCATTTTGACCATATGTCGGACGCGGCGTCGATCGGCATTCGCACAGGCGCGATCGTCGTTGGTGCCCCAATCACGACGGAAAAGCTCCGTACTCAATCGGTACCCGAAAGCCAGATCCGCACCGTTACCGGCAGGGGCGGCGAGAAACTCCAATTCAACGGCTTCACCGTTGAGCCGATCCTCGCGCTCCACGGCGAGCCCGACAAGCACATCACCGAGGTGATGGAGAAAGCGGTCAATTCGCTCGTCCCACAGCCGACACCGGCGCAGCGAGCGGAGGAAAAGGCGATCGAGGAGCGCGGTACGTCCGATCCGCGCGTAATAACTGAAGGAACGATCGCCTATCTCATTACCTTGGATGACGGCTTCCGGATCATCTATCGTGACAGTGGCGGACGCATCACCGATTACGAGAAGGCGGCAATGGCAAAGCTACCGGGCGTCGATCTCGCGCTCGTCGCTGTGTCAGCCGACTATCTCAATCGGCTAACCGAGCAGCAGGCGCTCGAATATATGCGCCTGTACAGGCCAGAAGTTTACATGCCGGCGCATCACGATGCCGCCTATAGCGGCCATACGCCGTTATGGCGTGCAACCGAGCCGATTTTTCAGGCGCTCAAGGACGCGAACCCGCGGCTGATCACGGTGTCACGCGAGTATCGCGAGCCCGTTTGCTTTGATACACGGATCAATATCGCGCGCGGGCAGGGCCATTAATCCTTGCCGCTTCAGCCCTTTAGCCCAGCCAGAGAGAGAATGACCATCGGCATCAGAGCAAGCCGCAGGAGCTTGGGGCCAAATAGGCCCGGAAGCGACACTGCGCATCTCCGCCTTTGGAACTGCCCGTCATCGCCGACGAAATTCCCGGCTCCTCGACTTGGCCGGCGACCCTTCGACCATCGCACGTAACCGAACGATAGCCTGATCCCAGCCGGCGGAAACGGTTCCCAAAAAGTCACGCGCCTCATCGAGTCGCCGCCGCTCGAACGCGTACAGCACCTCGCGTCCCTGCCTGTGCTGGATCACCAAGCCTGCGGCTGCGAGGACTTGAAGGTGCTTGACGATAGCCTGCCGCGTCACCGGTGCCCCTGCGGCGAGTACGGTAGCCGATAGGGCCGTACCCTTGCTGAGCCTCGTCAGAACCGACAGCCGTGATTTGTCACCGAGAGCGAAGAAAACCTCCGCAGCGCTATGGACCGTCGACATACCTACTCACATTCCGCGCCTGAGCACCCCACCCAGCTTCGTTCATTCGAAAAGCGCGCTGACGGCGATGCGTAGGCACTCGGTCAAATCCCGATTCTACGATTTTGAGCATTGTACCGTCTGGGATTTCCTCGAGGAAAAACTCGACTAATGTCGTCGGCTCCGCCTTCGCATCCGCTTCCGCGTCGATGCCATAAGGAATCCAGCGAAAACTGAAGTAGCGCTTTGGCTCAATGCGTTCCACAGTGCAGAATACAAAATTCTTTTCCGGTGCTCGTATGCTCGAGACCACTAAGCCGAGCCTCTTCTGCTGCTCGAGGATAGCCGCTTCATCGAACATTCGGCTGAAGGTGCCCGTGAGGCTGACCCCTGCGACAAAGTCACCCTCGAGCTCTATACCAAACCACTGGCTAAATTCTCGCGCGTCGGTAATCGCTTGCCATACACGTGATATCGATGCACGAAGCCTGACCTGCTTTTCAATCCTGTCTGAGCCTGTCATGTGCAACCCCCTAGTTGCAGCATACCTGAGGCGTCCGGCGATATGCAACCTTTTCGTTGCATGTCAATGACCTCCCAATGACAGATTTGCGGCGCCGCCCAGGAGCCACCATGACCGCTCCTGGCCGGGACTGACGATCCTGCTAGGTTGGTTACGGCTGACCGCTAAGGACTGCCCTGATCGACCCGAGCCCGGCAGGTCATATCCTCGGTTACTTCCAAACTGAGAACTTCCTCATCGTGACGGCCGGCATCATCCTGGGTGCCCTATTGGCACCGAACAAAAGCAGATATCGCTCGCTTTAGCCTGCCAATTCCATTGGTTGCGTGTGAATGGCGTGTGAGCTCATTGTCACTTCCCACGGGAAGTCCACGGCCCTACTTCTTGTCGTCCGCCTGCGGACGCTCACCACGCCTACGCTTCATCAGCCGATCGAAACTTACGAAATCGGCGCGCTTACGACGTTCGGCAAAGAACGCTGCCGTATTCATGACCGCCAACTTCTCCGCTACCGCCGTGGCCACGAACTGATTGACGCTGATGCCGTCTGCCCGCGCCCGGCGTTCGACCTCAGCCTTGACCGAGCGCGGCAGCCGCAGGGGATAAGTGCTTTGGGGACTCTTGCTCATATACCGATCCTGTTCGAGGCTATGGCGGGCGTCCACACGTTGATGCCGAATCGAGACGGGATTTCACCGAAATCCCGCGTATTAAAGGTGACTATGGCAGCGGCCTGGCCATTCACGGCGGTTTCCAGCACCAGTTACCTTATGGCCGATGGCACTGTGGACGGGAAACGCCTTCCGAAGGCCATACAGGCTATCTTGAGTAACTATCGGGGGGCCAAGGTCGCAGGGATTCCCGAAGCAGAAATTCGGAGCGTATTACTGCGCTTGGCGCAGGCGGCTTCGAGTCATGGCCGGATGCCCCCTCGCGCACTAGCACCCGCTCCAATCTACCAGCAGCTTGCGCAAGTACTCGATCAACTCGGAGTGACCACTGAAGCTGATTCTGCGTAGCGCCCTTGGCGAGAAGCTGACCATGCCGCAGTCTCGGCCGATGCCGTCGCTTGCCGTCCGGTGCCACGAGCTGCAAGTTAATAGCGAAAGCGCCTCGAAGCAATGCCGGCTGCGCTTCACGCGCCGACGTGCGCTGGCATCGAAAACTCTGATGGAGCGGGTGATGGGAATCGAACCCACGTTAGCAGCTTGGGAAGCTGCAGTTCTACCATTGAACTACACCCGCGGCAGGCGCGGCGGCGAACCGTGGCGCGCCCTTCGGCTTATGGACCCATTTTATGAGCGGCGCGGGGCTACAGTCCAACCTTTGTGGGTTTACCGTCCAACCTCTACGGCGTGGCAGGCGCGGCCGGTGGGGCGGGAGTATTCGCCTGCTCGGCTTGCGTGCGCCGGATGAAGTTGGCGGCGTTCTGGTGTAGCGCTCGCAGCCCGTCCTCGCTGACGTAGACCATGTGCCCGGTCGGATAGAAGGCGAAGCTGATATTGCCCTGCAGGCTCGCCGGGATGCGCAGGTGCTGCATCTCGTAGATGCCTTCGTAAAATGGCGTCGCGAGATCGAAATAGCCGGCGTTGAGCAGCACGTGCAGCTGCGGGTCGTACTTGAGCGCGATCTCCAGGTCCGGCATGACGTTGGTGGCCTGCGGCAGCGGCGCCCCGCTGCCGGGCGGCGCGTGCTGGAAATCCCAGTCTTCGATGTCGATTTCCGGCTTGTACTGCTGGTCTTCGCCGTAGTGCAGATCGCGGCGGACGTAATCGTTGAACGCGGCGACGTAGGCGGAGCTGATCGCGGCGGACTGGGGATCGTACTGGGCCTCCTCGGAGAGCGGATCGAAGGCGGGTCCCGAGAAGCGCGTGTCCAGCCGGCCGGTGGTGATATAGGCGCCCTGCAGGCTCTTCTCGAACTCCCCGCCGTTGATGCGCAGATTCGCCTCCAGGATGTACTGCAACGGTAGCCCCGTGTAATCGTGCAGGCGCTGCGCGATCTGCTGTCGCTGATCGTCGGGCAACGCATTCCCCTGCTCGAGCGCCAGCGCATAATCATTCATGGCAAAGTGCTCGACCTCCGTGAGCAGCGGCGCGAGCGGGCGCTGCGGTCCGGGCAGCTTGTGGTGGAACCAGGCGGTCGCCGCATAGGTGGGTAGCGCGAGCTCGTACGGCAGGTCGATGCCGGGGTTGAACTCCGGGCCATCGACGCTGTCGTCGTAGTTCAGGATCTGCGAGAGCAGCATCACGCCGTTGAGATCGACGTCTCGGTCGGTTTCCAGCATGTTCGCGAGCACCGCGGAGCGGGTGGTTCCATAGCTCTCCCCGAACAGGTACTTCGGCGAGTTCCAGCGTCCGTACTTGGAGAGAAACTGCACGATGAAGTCGGAAAACGCGTAGGCATCCTGGTCGACGCCGTAGAACTTCTTGCGGCGGTCCTTGCCGGCAATGCGCGAGAAGCCGGTGCCCGGCGCATCGATGAACACCAGATCGCTGGCGTCGAGCAGGCAGTAGGCATTGTCCACGACCCGATAAGGCGCGGCGGGCGTTTGCATGTCGCCATTGGTGATCACGCGGCGCGGACCGAAGGCGCCCATGTGCAGCCAGACCGTCGAGGAACCGGGGCCGCCGTTATAGAGGAAGGTGATCGGCCGCGCCGGGGATCCCACCGCAGACAGCGCAGCGGGGCCGGCACTGGCTGCCGCGGAGCCGCGGGTGCGCGCGTTCGCTGATTTGCCGCCCGCCGCGCTGCCGCTCGGCACGCGGAAATAGGCTACGTAGAACATCGATGCCTCGGGCACGTCGCGCGGCTGCTCGTCGGCGGGATGGTTCTGCGGCACGTCGCTCCAGTCCTTGGGATGCACGATGAGGGTGCCGGCGTAGGCGACGTAATCGATGCGCTGGCCGTTGACGGTGACCGAGCCGGTGCTGCGCTGCTGGCTGGCCGTGAAGGTCTCGTTGCCACTTTGCTCGCCGCCGCCCTGTGCATGCTGGTGCCCGTGGTGCTGGCGGCCTGTGTTGGCGGCTCCGTTCCCCGCATCGGCGGCATCCCCGGCATCGGCCGCAGCACTGCTGTCATCCGCGGCGCGCGATGAGGGTGTCTGCACTATGATGGCGAACACGGCCAACGCGACGGCGAGCGACATCACGAAGCGCGTGAGTGCGGTTGCGCGCAGATGACGGGCGGCACGAGTGATACGAACGGCGGGCATGGGGGACGCTCCCTTACGGCGCTGGGAAGCGCCGCAGCGGCATTGTAAGTCGAAGCCCCACGCGACAGGAGGCGGCGTGTGACCACCGCACCGTCGGGCGCCGCCGACAGCCCGGCGGCTGGTACTGTGAATGGCACCGCCCTGGGAGCCGGGCAGGAAAGCCTATCTGCCTCGACCGCCCCGGCGCTGAGCCGCTCACTGTCTGCCCGCCACGTCACGATGATCAGCGTCGGCGGAATCATCGGCGCCGGCCTGTTCGTCGGCAGCTCGGCGGCGATCGCGGGGGCGGGACCGGCGGTGGTGCTGAGCTATCTGATCGCCGGGGCACTGATTCTGCTGGTCATGCGGATGCTCGCCGAGATGGCGAGCGCGCTGCCGGGAGTGCGCACCTTCACCGAGTTCACACGCGCCGGACTCGGCCGGGGAGCCGGCTTCGTGGCCGGCTGGCTGTACTGGTATTTCTGGGTGATCGTCGTACCGGTGGAGGCGATCGCCGGCGCTGCGATGCTGCATATGTGGATCCCCCAGCTGGCCACACCGCTGCTCGGGGTCGCGCTGGTGCTGATCATGACCGGCGTCAACCTGATGTCCGCCCGTTCCTACGGGGAATTCGAATTCTGGTTTGCCTCGATCAAAGTGGCCGCGATCCTGGTCTTCATCGCGCTCGCCGCCGCTTACGTGCTCGGAGTGCTCGCCCCGGGCGCCGGAGCGGCTGCAGGAGCGCCCGAGCACGCGGGCGCCCCCGGCCTGCACAACCTCACTGCGTACGGCGGCTTCGTCGCGCGTGGCCCGCTGGCGGTGCTCGCGGGCGTCGCTACGGTGTTCTTCTCGCTGACGGGCGCGGAGATCACCACGGTCGCCGCCGTGGAATCGCGCGACCCGGCGCGCGCGCTGACGCGCATGACCACCTCGGTGATCTCGCGCATCCTGCTGTTCTATGTGGTGTCGATTTTCCTGATCGTGGCGGTTGTGCCGTGGAATCGCATCGTGCCCGGCGAGTCACCGTTCACCCATGCGCTCAGCACCATGCACTTTGGCTGGGCCAGCCAGTTCATGACCGCGATCATCCTGACGGCGGTGCTGTCGTGCCTGAACTCGGCGTTCTACGTGACCTCCCGCGTGCTGTTCACGCTGGCCGCGAATCACGACGCCCCCGCCTGGCTGGTGCGGCTGAATGTGCGGCGTGTGCCGGCGCGTTCGGTGCTGATGGGCTGCGCCGCCGGCCTCGGCGGCATTCTCGCGGCCACATGGTCATACTCGCGGGTGTTTGCCTTCCTCATCAACGCCTCGGGGGCGCTGATCGTGTTCGTTTACCTGCTGACCGCGTGCGCGCAGCTGCGGCTGCGGCAGCTGCGACGCCGACGGGGCGAGCAGCCACCGCCGGTGCGCATGTGGTTGCATCCCTGGGCCACCTATGCGGCCATCCTCGGAATGCTCGCGGTGCTCGCCGCCATGGCGATGACGCCGGACCTGGCGAGTCAGCTGTACGTCAGCGTCGCCTCGCTCGTCGTCGTGGTGCTCGTCTACCGGCTGCTCGTGAAGCGGCGCGCCTACTGAGCGCCAGCCCCCCGGGCCGGATACATCCAGAGAAATCAAATCCAGCGACGGCACCGAACACGCTGGAGAGATACATCAAATGTATCTCTCCAGCGTGTTCGGTGCCGTCGTTCGATCTGAGTCTTCTGAATGCTCCGGTTCCGGGGCCGACGCTCAGTTGACGCGCCGCTCCGCGCGAATCTCCGGTAGCCGCCGGGTATCACCGGTGAGCAACGCCTCGCGCTGCCGGATGCGCGCGGCGTCCATCAGCATGCGGCCCGCCCAGCGATACACATTATTCTCCTTGACGGTGCGGCGCATGAGGCGCATGCGCTGCTGGCGCTGCTCGCGCGGCATCTGCATGGCCCGCAGCATCGCGTCGGCAGTCTCGGCCACATCGAACGGATTCACCGGCAGCGCCTCCACCAGCTCGCGCGATGCGCCCGTGAAGGTACTGAGGATCAGCACGCCATCCTCGTCATCGCGCGCCGCTACGAACTCCTTGGCGACGAGATTCATGCCGTCATGCAGGCTGTTGACCACGCAGAAGTCTGCCGCGCGGTACAGCTCGAATACCTGCTGGGGACGCTGGTGCTTGCCGATCAGCACGATGGGCTTCCAGGTCTCGTTGCCGAAGCGTACATTGATGCGGTCGGCTTCGTGGATCGTGTCGCGCTGCAGAGCCTGGTAGGCGGGCAGCTTGCTGCGCGAAGGGGCCGCGATCTGCAGCAGCGTCATCTGCCCGCGCAGCTGCGGCCGCTGATCGAGCAGCAGCTCGATCGCGTGGAAGCGCTCGATGACACCCTTGGTGAAATCCCAGCGCTCCACTCCGAGGCCGAGCATCACGTGCTCTGCAATGCCGAAGCGCTCGCGCACGCTGCGGCGGCATACGGCGATTTCGGGGGCGTTCGCCAGCCAGTGCGGCGGCCATTCGATGGAGATCGGATAGGCATTCACGTGGCAGACGTGGCCCTGCAGGGCCACGGTCATGCGCTCCTGGTCGATCTGGCACTCGATGAAGCGGTCCACGGTGGAGAGAAAGTTCTGGCAGTGATGGAGGGTGTGGAAACCGAGCACGTCGGCCATGAGCATGTTGGACAGCATCTCGCTCTTCCACGGACAGACGCCAAACGTCTCGGCGTTCGGCCACGGGATGTGCCAGAACAGCAGGATAGTGGCCCCCGGGCGGCGCGGGCGCAGTTGCCCGGGCAGTACCGCGAAGTGGAAGTCCTGGATCAGGATCACCGGGTCCTGCGAGCCGGCCTCGCGCGTCACCACCTCGGCGAATTTGCGATTGACGGCACAGTACGCGTTCCAGTCCGCCTCGCGAAAGCTCGGCCGCACATAGGCCAGATGACACAGGGGCCAGAGTCCCTCGTTGGACAGCCCGTAGTAGTACCCCTCTTCCTCCTCGTCCGTGAGCCACACGCGCCGCAGTGTGTACGCGGGGTCTCCCGGAGGCACGGCCACCCGGTCATGGCGATCGACGACCTCGCGGTCGGCGGAGCCGCTGCCATGCGCGACCCAGGTGCCCGAGCACGCACGCATCACCGGCTCGAGGGCGGTGACCATGCCGCTCGCCGGCACCTGAACCTCGACGTGGCCGTCGGGCGCGTGCTCGTGAATGTACGGTTCGCGGTTGGATACCACGATCATGCGCGGAGAGCGCAGCTGATCGCGCACCACCAGCTGCAGGGCCTGGGGGGTCCAGTTTTCACGGTAGTCCATCTCCAGGCGCTGGGTCTCCTCCATCTCGTTCAACACCTTGCGCACCTGGCGCAGCACCGGCATCCACAGCGACGGGGACTGTGCATCGTCGAGGAAGCGGCGGCGGCTGATGTCGTGGATGAGCACGTTGGCCCAGCGGCGCAGCAGCAGCCACGCGGCCAGCACCAGGATCAACCCGAGGATCACCACCGACACGCCGCCGAAGGCGATGACGAAATCGCGCGCGGTGGTCTGGCGGCGGTCCGCGAAGCTCATGTCGTAGAGAATCCCGACGCGGTACGGCGCCTGGCCGGGCGGCATCTGCTCGAACATCGTCACCTGCACGGAGCCGGTGCCGGCATGCAGGATCGCGCTGTGGCCATCGGCGATGCGTACGGTGTCCGCGCAGGCCACGGCCGCCGAGGCGCGCGCCGTCTCGAACATCAGCCGCCCGTCGGTCCCACAGATGAGTATTCCCAGCAGACGCTGGTCCGCCGTGACCTTGCTCGCGAAATCATTGAGGGCGCCCAGATCGTCACGCTTCACCAGCGGCGGCAGCGAGTCCTGCAGCGAGCTCTCCACCAGACGCGCCCGCACCTGCATGTCCGCACTGAACCAGTCGAGCAGCAGCCGATTGACGTACGGCAGGCCGAAGAACGCAACCAGCCCCGCGGCTACCAGCAACGGCACCAGCGAGCGCAGAAGGATGGAACGGAACATCGGGAATACTTGGGGGACGGCTTCTGGGGGCGCGGCACGGGACAAACTTCCACGCTAGCCGTCACCGTAGGCGCGAGTCAATGCGCGGCAGAACAAATCGAGTCGAATATCGGGCAGCAGGTGCTGAAAAAAATTCAATATGGACTACTCTATAGCCATGTGCAAGGCACAGGGACAGGGGCACGTGCAGGCGGCGGCTACCCGCTGAGGACCCGATGGAAAGCTGGCAGCTCGTGTGGGTTCTCGTTGGCCTAACGGTGGCGATCGTGGTCATCGCTGCTCTGGTGCGGGCGTTGCTTCGCTCGGGCAGAGTGCGTGATCTGCAGCCGGTGCAGGCAGGCGCGGTGCAGGCAGGCGCGCCGCCGGCAGATGTCCCGCACGCCCCGCAGCCGGAAAGCAGCCATGCGGGACGCACCTCTGCAGCTGCGACGCACGCTGCCGGCGCGCGCAGCGCATCGCCGGCGCATGCCCACGCCGAGCCCGCCGAGCAGCGCGAGGCGCGCCTGCAC
>JASHPX010000363.1 GCA_030037905.1 Gammaproteobacteria bacterium | reverse complement strand
CGTTCGGAGCGTGCTGGCTGTCGTCGTAGTTGACGATCGGAAAGATGATTACCGGCGCGTGGAGGATCTGGTGAAAGAGATACAAGGGCACGCTGCCGCCCATCATGGGCACGAGCGCGAGTCGTCCGCCCGCGACGCCGCTCGCCGCGGCGATGATCGCGCGAGCCGCGGGTGTATCGAGATCCGTGCGCAAGCCGGGATAGCCGCTGCTCCAGACGACCTTGGCGATTCTGGGGTGAGCGAGCCGGGTGTCGAGATCAGGCGCAGCGGACACGAGAGTCCAGCCGCTTGCGATCAGGAACCGCTCGACCTGCGCGCGTACGGACTGCGGCGTCTGATCGGGCACGAGGCGAAAGTCGATCGAGATGTCGGCTTGCGCCGGAATGGCGTTCTTCGCCGCGGCAGCGACGGCGCCGGAGCTGATTCCCCGGATGTTGAGGGCCGGCCCCATGACGCTCGCGGTGAGCCCTTCCATGCCCTCCGTGCGACCGATCCCGAATTGCCGTCGCAACATGCTCTCCACCGGCGGCAGCCGCGCGATCGCGACGCGTTGCGCGGGCGTCAGGGGCTGCACGTCATGATAGAACCCCGGAATCAGAATGCGGCCGTTGCTGTCGCGCATGGATGCGATCAGCTGTGCCGCCATCACCGCAGGATTCGGTACCCAATTGCCGTAGTGGCCGTCGTGCAGCGGCTGCAGCGGCCCATAGATCGTCAGGTCCAGGCCTATGAGACCCCTCGCGCCGAAATACAGCGTTGGCACGCCGGACTGATGCATCGGTCCGTCGCCGATCAGCAAGAGATCGCTGCGCAGCTGCGCGGCGTGGTCGCGCAGGATCGCGGCGAGATGAGGCGACCCGGCTTCCTCCTCGCCCTCCCACAGAACCTTGAGGTTGACGGACGGCGCACGGTGCACCGCTCGCAGAGCATCGAAAGCAGCCAGGAACGCAATGATGGAAGCCTTGTCGTCCGCAGCCGCCCGCCCGAACAGGCGCCACTCGGGATCGAAGGGGGTGCTGGCGTGCCGCCAATCGACCAGCTTGGCGGTTGGCGAGAGCGGACCATCGCGCATCACGGGAGAGAACGGATCCGAGGCCCATTGGGAGGGCGTGACAGGTTGCCCGTCGTAATGCGCGTAGAAAAGCACTGTCCGTTTCGCTCCGCGCACGCGATACACCCCGAACACGACCGGTGGCGAGCCGCCTGTGGCGGTGTATTGCGCCGTCTGGAAGCCGCGCACCCGCAGTTCGCGCTCGAGCCTGACCGCCGTGGCCACGAGCGCTTGCGGACGAGCGGCGATGCCGGGCAGACGGGTCAGCGCATCGAGCTGGCCCACGATGTCTGCTTCATGCGCCGCGCGGTAGGCATCGACCTGCTGCCGCAGATCCAAGGCATGCGCCGGCGCAAGGTATGACCCGCTGGCGAGCGTCACGAGCAACACCGCAACAATCTTTCTCATGACAGTGACTCGCTGTGCCAACGCGCCGCACCTATCCCAGCATCTCCGGCCGGAACCTGCTGCGGCGGCTGATGATGCGCCCGGAGACCATGAACACGCCGTCGCCGGTATAGTGCAGCGTCTCGGGGTGGCGCGGGGAGCGCGCGACGTGCGCCTTGACGACCTCGAAGATGAAGAAATTGTAGCGCTCGACCAGCGCATCGTCGGCAAGCCGGCATTCGAAATTGGCGTAGCACTCCGCCACCAGGGGAGCGCGCACGCGCTGCGCCGGCTGCACCGTCAGCCCAAAGCGCGCGAACTTGTCCACTTCGGCGCCGCTGGTATTGCCGATGCCGACCACCACGTCGGTCAGAGCGGTGGTGGGCAGATTGATCACGCACTCACCGCTTGCGCGAATCAACCCGAAGCTATGGTTGCTGCCCGCGATGATGCAACCCACCAGCGACGGCGTGAACTCCATGACGGTGTGCCAGCCGAGCGTCATGAGGTTGCGCTGCGCGCCCAGCGCCGAGGACACCAGCACGATCGGCCCAGGCTCGAGGTAACGGCGCACCTGCCAGACGGGCAGGTCGACCTTTGCGCGTGCGCGGGCCGCCCGTGTCGCTCCTCGTGGCATCAGCGTCGGCTCATGCCGGCAGCGCGTCCCGATCCCGGCGCCGTTCGCCGCCGCCGATCAGGTCGTTGGCGCGGCCGTGAGATCCCGCGGGGCCATCTGCCCGAAGCGTCCGGCGTTGAAGTCCTCGATCGCCTGCATGATCTCGCCGCGGGTGTTCATCACGAACGGGCCATAGCCGACGATCGGCTCATTGAGCGGCTCGCCGCTCAATAGCAGTGCCGATGCGTTGCCGTGCGCGCGTAATACCACTTCTCCCGCCTCGCGATCGAACTGCACCAGCTGGGCTTCGGCGGCGACCTGTTCGGCGCCGGCTTTCTCGGTGCCGGCCTGCCCGGCGTCGATACCGATCGCGCCGTTCAGCACCACCAGCGCCACTGTCCGGCCGGCCGGGAATGACACGCGCAGCTCGCGGCCGCCCACGAGCCGCAGGTCCCAAACATCCATCGGCGTAAACGTATGCGCCGGACCGCGCCGTCCCTGGTATTCGCCGGCGATGACACGCACGCTCCCGGCACCCTCGGGCAACTCGATGCGCGGAATGTCGCGATCGAGCAGCGTCTGGTAAGTAGGCGGCGTCATCTTGTGCCGTGCAGGCAGATTGACCCACAACTGCACCATGTGCAGCCGGCCACCGGCTCGGGCGAATTGCTGCGAGTGGAACTCCTCGTGCACGATTCCGGCGCCTGCGGTCATCCACTGCACGTCGCCTGGACCGATGCGACCACCCGCACCGGTGGAGTCACGGTGCTCGACCTCGCCCTCATAGACGATCGTGACCGTCTCGAAGCCACGATGTGGATGCTCGCCGACCCCGCGGCGATGCTTGCTCGGACTGAAATCCGCCGGACCCGCGTAATCCAGCAGCAGAAATGGGCTAAGCTGCTGTGCTTGGTCGTCGTAGGTGAACAGCGAGCGCACCGGGAAGCCATCGCCCACCCAATGGCCGGAGGGCGGATCGAAGATTTGCTGGATGCGCTTCATGTCGGCTCCTTCAATGCGGCCCGCAGCGCCGGGCTGGCGCAGCTCTACAGCCTATTGTGGTGTCGCGCGCCGTGTTTGCAAGGTCTGACAGACCGCCCGGGCTACCCGCCATTCTCGCTACGCCGCGGCTGACTCAGGGGTGATCTGCGTAGACCCGCTGCACCGAGCCCGGTAGGTTCTGCAGCGTCTGCCAGCCGTGATATTTCTGCATGAATTCCGCCTCGATCTGCCGGCCGGCCTGCGCGACCGGCACGCCCTGCGCCTTCAGTGCCGAGGCGCGGGTCTGCAGGTCCACGAGGAACGCGCGCTCCTGCGCGATGAGCGCCTCACCCCCGAAGCCGCCATGGTCGGGAATGATGATCTGCGGGTGCAGCTGCGCCACCTGATCGAGCACCGCAATCCATTGCCGGGGGCTGCAGGTGGCGCAGGTGAGGTTGGGAGAGACCTCGTTCTGCACGACGTCGCCCGGCAGCAGCACGCTGTCCTCCGGTACGAACGTCACTTCATCGCCGCGGGTGTGGGCGGCACCGAAGTACAGCAGCCGCGCGTGCACACCCCCGAGGTCGAGCTCGACCGCGCGGTCGAACAGGATGTCCGCCTTGCCGGGTGTCACGCCCGCGAGCAGCGATTTCATCAGCGCTGAGCTGCTCGCGAAGAATCCGAGCATGCGACTGCCGTCCGCCTCCAGCTCGGCCTGCTGGACTTGGTTGCGAATCACGATGGTATCGCTCGGAAAGCCACCCTGGCCGGAGGCGTGCTCGGGATGAAAGTGCGTCGTCGTCAGGTACAACCGCTGATCGCGCCCGGCGAGCCTGCGCGCCTCGCGCGCTACCACCGCGCCGTTACGAGGGCCCATGCCGGTGTCGACCACCAGCGTCGCCTTCTGGCCGACGATGATGCCGACGTTCGGGAAACCTTTGATGACGTACACATGCGCCGAGACCTGCTCGGCCTCATTCGCAGGCAGCACCGGATTGGTGTTGATCGGCTGTGGAGCAAATGAGATCGGATATGACGCGGCGGACGCGGCGGACGCGTCGAGCGCGGGTACGGCGGCGAGCAGCGCCGCAACGAAGATGGCCCTGATCGGTCCGACAGTCCGCTGCCGCCTCAGGACCCGTCGATTGCGATTGCCTGGATGCATCATGCTCCCCCCACTCGCCATTCGAGCCATCACGCTGTTGCGGTGAGTATAGCGGCGCGCCGAGCGTGAGAGCCGCAACATATCCAACTATCAACATAAAGTTATATTTCTAATACATTGATTAACAAAGCTTTGTTATAGCCATACAACGTACTCGAGAGGGAGCAGTACTCGAGATGCCAGCGGTACTCGACATGCGTGCAGTACTCGAGATGCATGCGCCGCCGAAGCCCGCGATCGCACAGATTTCGTCCTGTCCGTGAACTGGCTCACGCCCCCGGCGCCGCGGTCCGAACATAAGTTGCGCGTGCGAGGTAACCGCATCTGGCGGGCCGCGCATCCTCGCATCCCGGTCATCCATTCCCCGGCGGCCGCGTTGAGGACGATGCAACCACGACGCCGAGGGAGCCAATGCGAACCCGCACGATATCAAGCCGGTTCTGCGACTTCAGGGCACTGCTCATCCTGTTGGCAGGCGGCTCTCTTCTGGTCACGCTGATCAGCGCAGGGCCCGCTCGCGCCGACGCTCTCGACGATGTGCAGGTCATGCGCGAGGGCGGCTGCGGGGGACTGCAACCCGCACGTGATCCACTGCGCCATCTCTATCAGCTGGACAGGGCTGCCGCGCTCTGGGCATCCGGCGACTCCGTTCTCGAAGCTGCACAACGCGCAGGCTACGCGGGCAAACATCTCATGGGCATCTATGTCGCCGGTGACGACGACACGGTTCTGCGACACCTGCGACGCACGGGATGTGGCAGGCTCATGAACAGCACCCTGACCGATGCCGGAATATATCGGCGCGGCGCCGGAGAGTGGCTCATGCTCGCCTCAACCCATGTGATAGCGCGCACTCCGCTCTGGCCCGGTTTGTCCACGCCCCCCTCTACCTTCGACACGCCCCCGCCGGAGCTCGCCACGCCCCCGTCTGCCGTCGCCATGTCTTCGCCCGCTTTCGCACGGCGCGTGCTCGCGCTGGTGAACGCGGTACGTGCGCGCGGTACCTCCTGCGGGCGGCACGCCTTCGGCCCGACCACGCCCGTGCGCCTATCCGCAACGCTCCAGCAGGTTGCCGGCGGGCACGCCCGCGACATGGCGGAGCACGATTACTTCGAGCATCAGGATCTCAGCGGGCGCACCCCTGCCGATCGGGTGCGCGCCGCCGGCTATCGCGAGCAGCTGGTAGGCGAGAACATCGCCTTTGGCCCCAGTTCCCCCGAGGACGTGGTGCGCGGTTGGCTGCACAGCCCCGGCCACTGCGAAAACATCATGGATCCGCGTTTCGCGGAAATGGGCGTCGCCTACGCCTATGGGCCCGCGCCGCAGGGCGCCTACGAACCTGGACTGTACTGGGTGCAGGATTTCGTCGACCCGAGATGAGCTGCCGCGCGCGGGCGCCGCTCGCGTGCGGCGCCGCTCACGCCCTGCCCTGCCGATCGAAGTCGAGCCGCAGGTCCTCGAAGACGCGCATCGCGGTGGCGCGACCGGCCCCGAACACTCCGCCGCCCGGATGCTGAAACGGGCCGACGAGGTAGAAGCGCTCCACGCCCGGCACGACGTACTGGCCGAGATCGGGCGTCGGGCGGTGCGAGCCCGACTGCCAGAAGGTGGGCGCGATACCGTGCAGGTCGCCGTGCATGAAGCTCGGCGAAGTGCGCTCCATGTCCACGGGGCTGTCGCAGTGCCAGGCAATGACGTCCTGTGGACCGAGGTTCTCGATGAAGCGGCGCGCGTGCTGGAGAATGCGCTCGGCATAGGCGCCCTTGGCCTCGTCCCAGTGGCACCCGTCCGCACGATGATAGGGAACATAGTCCCAGAAGTGTGCGAGCGCGCGGCCGGAGGGCACGCGTGAGGGATCGAACATCGTGAGGGAGCCCAGACCCACCAGCGGATGGCTGCAGAGCTGTCCGTAGCGCAGATCGTCGAACGAGCGGCGGATGGCCTCGTAGCTGTCGGGCAGCAGCTCGATCATCACCGCGCGTACGTGCTCGCCGGCGCGGAAGCGTAGCGGTGCGGCCAGCGCCGCGTGCACGGTGATGCAGGCAGCCTGCGAGAACTGTGTCGCCTCGGCGGCGGCACGCACCGCCGGATCGAGCCCCTCGATCAGACGGCCCAGCAGGTGTGGATGCACGGCGCCGATGACGGCCTCGCCTGCCGTGAATTCCCGGCCGTCGCTGGTGACCACTCCGGTGGCCCGGCCGGCCGTGACCTGCACCCGCTGCACCTCGCTGCCGGCAAGCACCTGCCCCCCATGATCCTCGATGCACGCGACCAGCGCCGCCGTGAGCGCGCCGCTGCCGCCGACCGGCACTCCGAACCCACAGGCCTCCAGAAAGCCTACGAACACGAATACCCCTATGCCGGTCGCCTTCTCATCCGGCGACACCAGATTCTCTCCGGCGATGCGCGCGAAATGTGCGCGCACGCGGTCGTGCTCGAAACGCTCGCAGATGACATCGTGGATGCTCATGCTCATGAGCCGCAGCAACTCGCGGCCCTCGCGGCTCTGATCGAGCATGGCGTAGGTGGCTCCCAGCGGCGCGGGCGCCGTATACAGCGACGCGGCCAGCATCGGCATGAGCTGCTGCGCCTGCGCGGACAGCTCCCGGAAGGCCCGCGCATCCCTGTGCGAGAAGCGGGCGATCTCGGCGCAGCTGCGCTCGCGGTCGCGATACAGCGCGAGCGTCGCGCCATCCTCGAACACCGACATCATCGGAGGATCGGGAAACAGGTACTGCAAGCCGTAACGGCTCTTGAGCCCGAGCTCGTCATTCGCCAGCAACGGATTGGCCTGGATGAAGATGTGCGCCATCGAGTGCTGATCGTGCCGAAAGCCCGGGACTGTCAGCTCGCGCGTCACCACGCCCCCGCCGAGCCAGGCGTTACGCTCGAGCACCACGACGCGCTTGCCGGCCACGGCGAGATACGCCGCAGCTACGAGCCCATTGTGGCCCGATCCGATGGCGACGATATCGGTGCTGGTGGCCATAGGGCTGGTACTCCCCCGTCGTGATGACTGGCGCAGTCAATTGTTCTGCCGGCAGGCTCGGACGACCCCCGTCCGCCGGGCGGCCCGCCGGGCGCTTGTCACGCTACACTTGGATGGCCTAGCCTCGCAACCACGACCGAGTCCGGGCGCTTTCGTCCGAGCAACGGGAGGGTCTTGAGCATGCTGACCGCGGCCAACGCCAATGAGCGTCTCGTTCTGCAGTTCTTTGCAACCCTGAGCAGCGGCGATCTCGAGGCAGTGCGCTCGCTGCTGCACCCGGAGGCGACCTGGACCGCACAGGTGAAGGGCGTGCCCGGAGCCGGCACGCATACCGGACACAAGGGCATCATCGATGAATTTCTCGCGCCGGTGCGCGGCCTGTTCGTACCGGGCGATCCGAAGATCGCAGTCGACTCGATCGCCTCCAACGGCTCACTGGTGATGGCCGAGACGCGCGGCACAGGCAGGCTCAGCGACGGTCGTCCCTACTCGAATTTGTATGCCTGGGCCATCGAGATCGCCGACGGCAAGATCAAGGCGCTGCGCGAGTACATGGACAGCCATTACATCGTGCAGCTTTTCGCGTAACCGGCGCGCCTCGCCCGCCGACATTCCCGCGCGTGACCTCCGTGAACGATTCCCTCGACTCCCTCGACCCCGCCCCGCCGACCGAGCGCTACCGGGTATTCGCGCTGCATTACGCACACCTTGCACGACGCACGGGCGACAACTTCCTCGGCGGTGATCCGCACGATGCGCCCATGCCGCTGGATTACTTCGTCTGGGCGATCGTCGGGCAGTCGCGTACATTCGTCGTGGACACCGGTTTCGATGCGGCGATGGCGCACAAGCGCGGGCGCACGCTCGTGCGTCCCGTCGAGCAGGGCCTGCAGCGCATCGGCATCCGGCCCGAGGCGGTCGATGACGTGATCATCACGCACATGCACTACGATCACGCCGGCAATCTCGCGCTCTTTCCGCGCGCCCGCTACCACTTGCAGGATCGCGAGATGGCGTTCTGCACCGGTCGCTGCATGTGCCATCCAGCCCTCAGCCACGGCTTCGAGAGCGCCGACGTGCAGGCGATGGTGGGCCACGTGTTCGAGGGGCGCGTGCAGTTCCACGACGCCGCTGCCACGCTCGCCCCGGGCTTGAGCGTGCACTGGGTGGGAGGCCACACCGCGGGGTTGCAGATCGTGCGCGTGTACACTGCCCGCGGCTGGGTCGTGCTGGCCTCCGACGCAGCGCACTTCTACGCCAACCTGGAACAGGGTCGTCCCTTTCCGATCGTCTACAACGTCGCCGATGTGCTCGAGGCGTGGACGACTGTGCGCCGTCTGGCGGCGTCGGACCAGCATGTGATACCGGGACACGATCCGGCCGTCCTGCAGCGCTATGCCGCCTTCGAGCGCGACACGCAGGGGTGGATCGTACGGCTCGATGTCGAGCCTCATTGAACGCGGGCGCACCGGACTGTCGATGAGGCCCGAGGATCGGATTGTCGATAATGGAGAGATCCGCATTCATGGACACACCGGCAAAGGTTCTGCGGCGCATCGGCTTCGTCGGTGTGGGAATGATGGGCGCCCCCATGGCGCGCTGCCTGCTGCGCGCAGGCTTTGAGGTGCTGGTCGCCGACACCGATGCGACGCGTGAGCGGCAGCTCACACAGTCGGGCGAGGCGAGACACCTGACCGCCGAGGATGCGGGCGGGCTGGATGCGCTCATCACGATGCTGCCCAATTCGCAGATCGTGGAACGCGCCTTGCTCGGCGCAGGCAGCGGCGGCACCGATGGCACCGCCGGCGAAGGCAGCGGCGGCGGCGCCACATCCGGCTGGGCGCGGCGGCTGCCGCGCGGCGCGGTGGTGATCGACAT
>JASHPX010000362.1 GCA_030037905.1 Gammaproteobacteria bacterium | reverse complement strand
GCCGATCGTCGCGGGTATCACGGAAAAAATTTCAATGAGCTGTTTGGACATCCGCCCCCCATACGGTGCGCATCCACGCCAGGAGGCCGGCAGTCTAGCAGCAACGCTTCGCGGCGCCGCGCTCGCCGCAGGGCGCGAGCGCCTGAGGTCATTGCGCCCATCCCCGGTAGACTATGCGGGTGAGAGTGCGAGCCAGGACAGGGATACGGGTACGCGAGAGCGCCGTGCGCCGAGCGGGGTGGCGGTGGGGCAAACCCTTGGCGTCGGCAATGCTGCTTACGGCGATGCTGGTGCTGGCGGACCTGCCGGTGTCCCTGGACGGCGCGGCGGCAGCGGCAGCCGCAGCTCCAGCCGCACCGGCGAGCGGCAGCAGCGCGGGCGCAGGCCCGGTACCCCGCGGCTGCCTGCCGTCGCACGATGGCTATCTACGAGCGCGCCTGCGCGGTGCCAGCGACCTGGACATTCGCTGGAGCGATGCGCAGCTGCAGTGTGACGGCGGACGGCGTGCAACGGGCAAGGGCATCCTCCTGACCTTCGCGGGACGAACGCGCGAAGGTGGACATCGAGTGCGGTTCGTGTTCGGCATCGATGCAGCCGCGGCGGCGGGCGTCACTCGCGAGCGCGCCGCCAACGTCACCGTGATCTTCGAAGGAGAACGACGGCTGTACTCCACGCGCGGAGACAGCCGCTGCACTGTGGATTTGCTGCAACAAACCCCGGTCGGCGAGCGCCTGCAGGCGCAGCAGCCGCTGCGCGCGCGGCAAATCCCGCGAGCGCAGCAATCCCGGCGCGCGCTGCGCGTGCAGGCGCGTGGCTTCTGCATCGCGCCCGCAACCGCATTGGATGGTCAGGGCGAGTTGTTGCTGAGCCGCTTCGACTTCGCGGGGCTGATCCGTCTCGGTACCTGAACACACGCTAATGTGAAGCCCGTCCCTAAATGGTGCACGAAGGTCGCGTTATGCTCGCGCCACTCGCAAGAGCCCGGTGGGCAAGCGCCGGCGGCTCCTGTTCAGGGAGGACTTCATGCCAGACCCTTCAGGGGCCTGCCTCGTATCCGAACGCAAACCGAAATCGGCAGCACTGCTGCTCGGGTTATGCGGCGCGCTCCTCGCCGTCGCTCCCGGCTACGCACAGCAGCCGACGGAGGTGGCACAGGCAGACGCCGCCCCTTCCGACCAGGTCGCGACGGCGGAAAATCAGCAGAAGCTGCAGCAGGTCGTGGTCACCGGGTCGCACATTCAGCGCGCCGATGCGGAGACGGCTGAAAACATCCAGGTCATCTCGGCCGCGGACATTCAGAACAGCGGGCAGGAGACGGTCGCCGACTATCTGCGCACGCTCTCCTCGACCTTCGGCAACAGCATCAACGAATCATTCTCCAACAGCTTCGCCCCGGGCGCGGCGATGGTCGGCCTGCGCGGCTTGAGCGGTACGGACACGCTCGTGCTGATCAACGGCCAACGCATTACCAATTATGGCCTGTTTCAGAATCTGTCGGATTCGTTCGTCGATCTGAACATCATTCCACTGGCCGCGGTCGACCATATCGAAATTCTCAAGAGCGGCGGCTCCGCCATCTACGGCTCGGACGCGATCGCGGGGGTGATCAACATCATCCTCAAGCAAAATACCACCGAGAAGGCGGTACAAGTCGGCGGTCGCCTCACCACGGACGGCGGCGCTGCGGCTCGCGATGCGAACATACGCGCAGGCGTGGGCGACTTCGCCACGCAAGGCTACAACCTGTTTGCGACCGCCAGCGTCTACGAGCGCGACCAACTGCTGTTCTCACAGCGCGAGAATACCGATAGCCAGAACTACACCGGCCTTCCGGACGGCATTCTGGCCTACCATATCGGCAATCAGTACGTGAACGTCCCGGAAGCATTTCCGACCTGCGGCACCAAGAGCCTGCCCGGCGTGGTCACGAGCGGTACCGACGGACCGGGATGCTACTACAATGATGCCAATCAGCTGCCGCTGCTGCCGGGCGCGGAGCGCGCCAATCTGACGACTACGGGCGAGGCCCGCATCAATGACGACTGGACGGCGTACGGCGATCTGTTCTTCTCCAATGAGCAGACGCTGGCCAACTTTACGCCGCAGTCGCTCACCTCGGGCTCCTTCGTCCTGAACCCGGCTACCAGTGGCGCCAGCCAGGTCTCCAATGTCCTGCCGGCCGGAAATCCTGCGAGTCTCGGCGGTGCGCCGACACCGATTCTCTACGCGTTTCAAAGCGTCGGGCCACGCAATAATGAGATCGTCTCCAACACCTACCGGATCTCGATCGGCGCCAAGGGCACGGTGGGGGGCTGGGATATCGACAGCAACTACGGACATTCGGCCAACGATGTGTCCTATGAGCAGCAGAACGCCATCAACGCCGCCAATCTCGAGGCGGAAATCGCCGATGGCTCATTCGACTTCCTGGATCCGGCGGCGACGCCGGCGGCAAATAATGCCCTGAGGACCGAGAACACCTTCGGCTCGGTCGCCACGCTCGACACCTTCGATGTCAGGGCGAGCGCAGCGCTGGCGCAGCTGCCCGGCGGGCCGTTGAAGACGGCCGTGGGGACGGAATTCCGCCACGAGGCCGTCGACGATCAACCCGGCGCCGCGCTGGCCGAGGGCCTGGTGTTGAACACGGGTGTCACGCGCGTGGTCGCGAGCCGCGATGTATACGCGGTATTCGGGGAGTTCGATTTTCCATTCCTGAAGTCATTCGACGCGGACCTGGCGGGGCGCGAGGAACAATACAGCGATGTCGGCAGCAATCTGCGGCCGCAGCTGACATTGCGCTGGCAGCCGCTGCGCCAAATCACGACGCGGGCGGTGCTCGCGAGCGGGTTTCGTGCGCCCAGCCTGGCCGAGGCGAGCAACAGCACGTCGCTGGCGGACGTGACGGTCTATGACCCCCTGGATCCGGAGCATCGCCCGACGGAAGCCATCGGGTACATCACCGGCGGCAACCCGAACGTCAGGCCCGAATACTCGAAGAACCTCGATCTCGGTGTGATCGCCTCGCCGATACCCAATGCGGATCTATCAGTCGATTATTACAGCATCTACCTGTACCGCGTGATCGCTCCGAACGCGACCGCGCAGGAGATCATCGACGACACCGCGGCGTATCCTGGCGAGCTCGTGCGCAGCTCGAGTGGCACGATCATCTACGCCGAAGCACTGTACACGAATCAATTCGAGATCCATACCTCGGGATTCGACGTCGATGGGGGGTATACCGTGCCCCTTGCATCGGGAGACAGCCTCAGGTTTGCCGCCGACGCCACTTCCGTCATCCGCTTCATGGTGAACCAGGCGGGGCAATGGACGGACTTCGTCGGCAGCAACGGTTGGGACTACCTCTCGCCGATCAGCGGGGGCGGGCCGGTGCCGCGCTGGAAAGGTTCCCTGTCTGCGGCCTGGACCCACGACGACTGGTCGGCCGGCGCGACTCTTCGCTACACGGACGGTTATCAGAATTCACTGACCAACATCGGCATTACGACCCAGAAGAACGTGGCCTCGTTCAACGCGCTCGATCTGAACGCCGAATATCGTGGCCTCAGGAATCTGAAGTTCGACCTCACCGTCGTCAACGTGCTCAATCATTATCCGCCCTACGACAGTGCCGCCCTGCTCTTCTTCCCGACCGGCACACCGTACGATCCGGTCACTTACGATGATCTGGGACGCATGATAGACCTGCACGTTACGTATGCCTTTTGAGGGTACGGGCAGCGGGCGCTCATGAAGTCCGGGGATCTGTGAGGCCTTGCGCCTCGTCCTATGAGTGTGGCCCGGGGTTGACCAGGACGGGCGAAACACCGCCGCGCATCAGATCCGACTGCCAGCGCCGCCAGGCCTGCCGGTGCTGCAGCTGGCGGATCAGCGACGCGGGCACTGCCCCCTCGAGCCCGATGCCCAGGCCGCGTGACACCCACGTCGCGCGCTTCGCCTGAAACTCGCGCAGCGCGCGCTGCCTCGGAGCGTCGGGGCGGCCGCGGTCGGCCTCGGGGTTGCCGGCGGAGTAGCAGCCCTCCGGATGCTCGAACAGATTGGGCGCGAACCAGATATAGGGCGAATCGGACAGGAACGCCGCCAGATGGCTGTAGGTGGAGGCCGAGCACACCAGCAGATCGGAGTCGGCCAGCGCCAGCGCATCGGAACAATCAGCGTCGGGTAGATCGTTGGTGGTGATGCACGGCACGTGCTCGAGCAGCGCACGCAGCTGCGCCTCGCTGCCGTCGCTGACCAGCAGGAACTGAACCTGCTCGCCGAGTGCGTGACGCAGCGAATCGGCAATTCCGATGAACCACTCGAGCGGCAGGGATACGTTGCCCGCCCGAATGTCGCGGCCCTCCCCCGGCGGCCGGAAATCCCCCAGTCGCACGTGCATGCCCACCAGAATCTTCTGCGGATGGATGCGCTCGCGCAGACGCAGCAGATTGCGCGCCGCGAAGCGGCTCTGGTAGAGCGTCGCGCGCATGAAGTCGCGCGCCGCCTGCACGTGGTAGAACCCGCCCCACAGACCTTCGGTGACCAGCACATAGGCGGCGCGGCGCGCGAGGCCGCGCGCCGCCGCGAAGCTGCGCAGCGCGGCGACCACGTCGTCGCCGCCGTGCTCGAGCCAATCGGCTTCGGTGAAATGCACGACAGGCAGCAGCCGCTCGATCGCCCGATGATAGATCCAGTCGTCGAGGGGAGTGCCGAAATGACGCCAGTACTCGCGCCGGTTCAATCCGAAGGCCGGAGGCAGCAGCCGCGCGTTCAGGACCTGCGAGGCCAGGAAGGCGCGCGCCCAGGGCACGAGCTCGTTGCCGAGTCCGTGGCCCTGGGTCTGCACGCGCGCAAGACAGAAGCGCAGCAACTTTAGCCCTCGACCCCGGCGGTGCGCGTCCTCGGCTCGGCTCCCGGGTGAGTCGGCGCCGCCGGCGCGACCGGTCCCTGCCACCGCGGACGCGGATGGCGTACGCGCGCGACCGCGGTATTGATCAGACCCGGCAGCACCAGCAGCAGCCGCGGCACCGCCAGCAGCAGCGCCGCCCACCAGGGCCAGCGCCACAGAAGCAGCAACGTCAGAAACGCGGCCAGGCGCAGCACCCAGTGCAGTCGCGCCGCCGCGGCCAGCGCGACGATCAGCACCGCCCAGGCATCGCCGAGCCAGGCCGCCAGGCCGACGAGCGCCACGGCAGCGCGCGCCAGACGAAATGACCAGAGCAGCGCCAGCGCGAGGATGCCCGTCGTCCACTGCATCGCGGTCGCTCAGCCGAGCGCCACTCGCGCCGACTCGAACGTCGCGCGCAGCGTATTGGCCATCTCGAGCTGCAGGCTCTCGAGCCGCGCGGCGTCGAGCACGCGCGGCACCGTCTGCGGGGCCCCGATCGCGATGACGATGCGCGAGAACGGCACGGGTAACACGAACCGGTCCCAATGCACGAACCAGGCGCGCGACGCGGCATAGGCCATCGGCACGATGGG
>JASHPX010000361.1 GCA_030037905.1 Gammaproteobacteria bacterium | reverse complement strand
TGTGCGTGGCAGCCTTCGGACGGCCGCGCCGCTTCATCATCTCGCGAAACGGCAACATTTCAGCGAAATCCTTTGCCGTCAGTTCCCGCGTATCAGGATCGTTGGCGATGCCGGCTTTGATGCGCGCCTCTTCGGCCGCGAACCTCAAGAAGCTGATCTTCTCGCGATGACCCAGTGCCCACCGGGCGTCCGCCTGTGGCGCCTCATGCCCGGTACCGCACGATGTACTTTCGCGTCACCCGAGCATTTGCGCGTTTCTTCATAATGCGCACACCGAAGTAGGTCTCGGTGGCGTGCCAGACCTCTAGGACAGGCACGTCGATCGGGGCATGGGAGGTGCGCAACGTCTCTCGGCTCGCTGAAGGTCAGGCGCTCAGGGATGCGAGTGTTACCATGGTATGCACCGTAAGTCTTTGTTTATAGATGAATAAACCCCTGAGTCAGCCTTCGCGGGACGATCCGGCCAACGGCTCCGCGGTCATGGAAAATCAAGGGCCTGCCCACACGCCGGTCATGCAGCAGTACCTGCACATCAAGGCGCAGTACCCCGATGTGCTGCTGTTTTACCGCATGGGGGACTTCTATGAGATGTTCTACGAGGACGCACGCCGCGCGGCCAGCCTGCTCGACATCGCGCTGACCACACGCGGCCAATCGGCCGGCGCGCCCATCCCGATGGCCGGCGTCCCGGTCCAGAGTGTGGACGCGTATCTCGCACGCCTGGTCCGCCGTGGCCAATCCGTGGCCATCTGCGAACAAATGGGCGATCCCGGCAAGCTCCGCGGTCCAATGCAGCGCCAGGTGGTGCGCGTCGTGACGCCCGGCACCGTGACCGACGAGGCGTTGCTCGAGCAACGTCGCGAGACGCTCATCGCGGCGCTGTTCGCCGCACGCGAGCGCTTCGGCCTGGCCTGGCTCGACCTCGCCTCGGGCCGCTTCAGCGTGCTCGAAGCTGCTGGCCACGCGGCCGGTGACGTGCGGAGCGTCATGGAGGCCGAGCTCGAGCGCCTGCGCCCTGCAGAGCTGCTGCTCGCCGAGGACCAGGCGCGCTCTCTGCAGTCGCGCGCGCTGCAGTCGTTCGCCGATGAGGGCATGGTCGTACGTGCGCGCGCGCCCTGGCAGTTCGAGCTCGCGAGCGCCTCACGGCTGCTCACCGATCAGCTCGGCACGCTCGACCTCGAGGGATTCGGCGTCGACGAGCTGCCGCTGGCGATCTGCGCCGCCGGCGCGCTGCTGCAATACGTGCGCGACACGCAGAAGAGCGCCCTGCCGCACATCCGCGCGCTGCGCGTCGAGGAGCGCGCCCAGGCACTGCTGATGGATGCGGTCACGCGCCGCAATCTCGAGCTGGACAGAAGTCTATCGGGTGATGAATCCGCCTCACTCTTCGCGATCCTGGATTGCACGGTCACCGCGATGGGCTCGCGCGCCCTGCGGCGTTGGCTCAACACGCCCACGCGCGAGCGCGGGCTGCTGCGCGAGCGCTATCACGCGGTGGCCTGCCTGGCCGACTCGCGCCGCTACGAGGCGCTGCAGGGGGCGCTGCGCGATATCGGCGACCTCGAGCGCGTGCTCGCGCGCATCGCATTGCGTTCGGCACGCCCGCGCGACCTCGCACAGCTGCGAGACGCGCTGCGACGCCTGCCGGCCGTGCGCGCGACCCTCGCCAACCTCGTCGCATCCGCCAACCTCGTCGCACCCGCCGGCGTCGTCGCATCCCCCAGGGTCGTCGCATCCGCCGGCATCGCTGTCCCCGGCGTGGCCTCGCCGCTGCTCGAGCGGCTGCGCCACTGCATCGGCGAGCACGCCGCCGAACGCGCGCTGCTCGAGCGCGCCATCGCCGCCGAGCCCGCGCACTACGTGCGCGACGGCGGGGTCATCGCGCCCGGTCACGACGCGCAGCTCGACGAGCTGCGCGCCATCGCCGGCAACACCGACAGCTTCCTGCTCGAGCTCGAGCGGCGCGAGCGCGAGCGCACCGGCATCAATGGCCTGAAGCTCGGTTACAACCGCATACAGGGCTTCTATATCGAGATTGCGCGTGCCCAGGCCGAGCGCGTGCCCGCCGATTACGTACGCCGCCAGACCGTCAAGTCCGCCGAGCGCTTCATCACGCCGGAGCTCGCGAGCTTCGAGGATCGCGTGCTCGGAGCGCGCGAGCGCGCGCTGGCGCGGGAGCGCGAGCTGTACGATGAGCTGCTGTCCGCGCTGACCCTGTCGCTGCCCGCCCTGCAGGCCAGCGCCGAGGCGCTCGCCGCCGCCGATGCACTCGCGGCGCTGGCCGAGCCCGCCGCCACGCGCGGCTGGACCGAGCCGCGCCTCACCGAGGAGCCGCGCGTGCTGCTCGAGGGCGCGCGCCACCCCGTGGTCGAGCGCTTCCTCGATGCGCCGTTCGTGCCCAACGATCTGTCGCTGGATGAGCGCAGGCGCATGTTGGTCATCACCGGACCCAACATGGGCGGCAAGTCCACCTACATGCGCCAGGTCGCACTCCTGGCCGTGCTCGCGCACATCGGTAGCTTCGTGCCTGCCACGCGTGCCGAATTCGGTCCCCTGGATCGCATCTTCACGCGCATCGGCGCGGCCGATGATCTGGCCGGCGGCCGCTCCACCTTCATGGTGGAGATGACCGAGACCGCCAATATCCTGCACAACGCCACCAGCGCGAGCCTGGTGCTGATGGACGAGATCGGCCGCGGTACCAGCACCTTCGACGGCTTGTCGCTCGCCCGCGCGGTGGCGCGCCACCTCGCGGCGCATACCGGCGCCTTCGTGTTGTTTGCTACGCATTACTTCGAGCTGACCGCATTGGCCACCGAGCTCGACTGCTGCGCGAATGTGCACCTCGACGCCACCGAGCACGGCGATAGTTTGGTGTTCCTGCACGCCGTCAAGGAAGGTCCCGCCAACCGCAGCTTCGGCCTGCAGGTTGCGCAGCTCGCAGGCGTTCCCCGCCCCGTCATTGCCGAGGCGCGCCGCTACCTCGCGCAGCTCGAGGCTGGCCGCCCCGCTTCGGACGCCGCGGCCGCACAGGCACAGCTGCCGCTGTTGCCCCCACTGCCCGCGCCCGCTGCGCGATCTCCCGCGCCATCCGCCACGCCGCCCGCCGCGCCATCC
>JASHPX010000360.1 GCA_030037905.1 Gammaproteobacteria bacterium | reverse complement strand
TCCCCGAAGGTGCGACCCGTCCCCATGACCTCTCCGGTGGATTTCATCTCCGGACCGAGGATCGGATCAGCCTCGGGGAATTTCACGAACGGGAAGACCGCCTCCTTGACGCAGTAGTAGCGCGGCACGCGCTCGGAGAGCGCCCCGAGCTCGGCGAGCTTGCGCCCGGTCATCACGCGCGCGGCGATCTTCGCCAGCGGCACACCCGTGGCCTTGGATACGAACGGCACGGTTCGCGAGGCACGCGGGTTGACTTCCAGCACGTAGATCGTGCCGGCCTGGATGGCGAACTGCACGTTCATCAGCCCGACGACGTTCAGGGCGCGCGCGAGCTTGCGGGTCTGCACGCGCAGCTCCTCCTGCATCTCGCTCGACAGGCTGTTGGGCGGCAGCGAGCAGCTCGAATCCCCCGAATGCACTCCGGCCTGCTCGACGTGCTCCATGATGCCGCCGATCAGCACGTCCTCGCCATCGCATACGGCATCCACATCCACTTCGATGGCGACGTCCAGGAAGCGATCGAGCAGCACCGGGCTGTCGTTCGACACCTGCACCGCGTGACCCATGTACGCGCGCAGATCCTCCTCGGTGAACACGATCTCCATCGCGCGACCGCCGAGCACGTATGAGGGACGTACCACCAGCGGATAGCCGACCTCGCGTGCCAGCTGCACAGCCTGTTCCTCGTTGCGCGCGGTGGCATTGGCGGGCTGGCGCAGACCCAGCCGTCGCACCAGCTGCTGGAAGCGCTCGCGGTCCTCTGCGACGTCGATCGAGTCGGCAGAAGTGCCGATGATGGGGGCGCCTGCCGCCTCGAGCGCGCGCGACAGCTTCAGTGGAGTCTGGCCTCCGAATTGCACGATGACGCCGTCCGGGCGCTCCTTGGCGATGACCTCGAGCACGTCCTCCAGGGTCAGCGGCTCGAAGTACAAGCGGTCCGAGATGTCGTAGTCGGTCGAGACGGTCTCGGGATTGCAATTCACCATGATGGTCTCGAAATCGTCCTCGCGCAGGGCGAGCGCCGCGTGTACGCAGCAGTAGTCGAACTCGATGCCCTGGCCGATGCGATTCGGTCCGCCTCCCAGGATCATGATCTTGCGCCTGCGGCTCGGGACCGACTCGCATTCCTCTTCATACGTGGAATACAGGTAGGCGGTGGAGGTGGAGAACTCCGCCGCGCAGGTATCCACACGCTTGTAGACGGGCGCGATGCCGAACTCGCGCCGCTTGCCGCGGATCGCCGCCTCGCTCGAGCGCGTCAGCGCCGCGAGGCGCCGGTCCGAGAACCCCTTGCGCTTCAGCGCACGCAGCCGTTCGCGCCCGAGCGCCGCTTCCCCCTCGCGCCGCACGCGCGCCTCCTCGGCCACCAGATCGGCGATCTGGGCGAGAAACCAGGGATCCAGTGCCGAGAGCTCCGTGACACGCTGCACGTCCCAGCCGGCGCGAAACGCATCCGCCACGTACAGCACGCGCGCCGGGCCCGGCGAGCGCAGCTCGTAGCTGAGCTGACGGGCGGCCTCCTCGCTGATCGCGCCGGCCGCCGGCGTGGACGGCGGCAGCGGCGGCAGCACTGGATCCAGGCCGTCCAAGCCGGTCTCCAGCCCTCGTAGAGCCTTCTGCAGGGACTCCTGGAAGGTGCGGCCGATCGCCATCACCTCTCCGACCGACTTCATCTGCGTGGTCAGCCGGTCGTTGGCGGCGGGGAACTTCTCGAAGGTGAAGCGCGGGATCTTGGTGACGACATAATCGATCGTGGGCTCGAAGGACGCCGGCGTTGCGCCCCCGGTGATCTCATTTTTCAGCTCATCGAGCGTGTAGCCGACGGCGAGCTTGGCGGCCACTTTGGCGATCGGAAATCCCGTGGCCTTGGAGGCGAGCGCCGACGAGCGTGATACGCGCGGATTCATTTCGATCACCAGCATGCGTCCATCGGTGGGATTGAGCGCGAACTGCACGTTCGAGCCGCCGCATTCCACGCCGATCTTGCGCAGCACCGCGATCGACGCGTCGCGCATGCGCTGGTATTCCTTGTCGGTCAGCGTCTGCGCGGGCGCCACCGTGATCGAATCGCCGGTGTGTACGCCCATGGGGTCGACGTTTTCGATCGAGCAGATGATGATGCAGTTGTCGTTGCGGTCGCGTACCACCTCCATCTCGAATTCCTTCCAGCCGAGCACCGCCTCCTCGATCAGCAGCTCCCGCGTCGGAGAGGCATCCAGTCCCCGCTGCACGATCGCCTCGAACTCCTCGCGGTTGTAGGCGATGCCCCCGCCGCTGCCGCCCAGGGTGAAGGAGGGACGGATGACGATGGGGTAGCCGATACCGCTCTGCACCGCCAGCGCCTCCTCCAGGGAGCGCGCCAGCTGCGAGTGCGGTACCGCCAGTCCGATCTCACGCATGGCATTGCGAAAGCGCTCGCGATCCTCGGCCATGTCGATGGCCTCGCGCGAGGCGGCGATCAGCTCCACTGCGTACTGGCCGAGCACCCCTTCGCGTACCAGATCGAGGGCGGTGTTCAGTCCCGTCTGCCCGCCCATGGTCGGCAGCAATGCATCGGGCCGCTCGCGCTCGATGATGCGCGCCACGGTGCGCCAGTTGACCGGCTCTATATAGATGGCGTCGGCCGTCTCCGGGTCGGTCATGATCGTGGCGGGATTGGAGTTCACGAGGATGACGCGGTAGCCCTCTTCGCGCAGCGCCTTGCAGGCCTGAGCCCCCGAATAGTCGAACTCGCACGCCTGGCCGATCACGATCGGGCCGGCGCCGATGATCAGGATGCTCGACAGATCCGTTCGCTTGGGCATGCGCTGGGCCGTCTTCCCTCTGCAGCTCTCGACTCAGCGGCTCACGGCAAGCTCGCGCAGCTGGCTTTGCAATCGACGTACCATCGCCTGGATGAAGCGCTGGAACAAGGGCGCGAGATCGTGTGGCCCGGGGCTGGCCTCGGGATGCCCCTGAAAGCCGAACGCAGGATGGTCGGTGCGCGCCAGGCCCTGCAGACTACCGTCGAACAGCGAGCGGTGCGTCGGGACCACGTTGGAAGGCAGCGTCGCCTCGTCGACGGCGAAACCGTGATTCTGGCTGGTGATGATCACCCGCCCGGTGGCGAGGTCCTGCACCGGATGGTTCGCGCCGTGGTGTCCGAATTTCATCTTGACTGTCCTGGCGCCACTGGCAAGACCGAGCAGCTGGTGGCCGAGGCATACACCGAAGATCGGCACATCCGCTGTCATCAACTCGCGGATCGCCTCGATCGCGTATCCGCACGGCTCCGGATCTCCCGGTCCGTTGGACAGCAGCACGCCGTCGGGCTTGAGCGAGAGCACCTGCCGTGCCTCGGTCGTGGCTGGCACCACGGTGAGTCGGCAACCCTGATCGGCCATCAGCCTCAGAATGTTGCGCTTGACGCCGAAGTCGTAGGCTACCACGTGCAGACGCTGGCTGGCGCGCAGCGGCGGCGTGCGAGCGATGCTGCCTTCATTCCACTGGTACTGCTCGGTGGTGCTCACGACCTTGGCGAGATCCATGCCCTTCAGGCCCGGGAAAGCACGCGCGAGCTGCACGGCCGCCGCCTCATCGATGCGATCGCCCGTCATGATGCAGCCGGACTGTGCACCTTTTTCGCGTAACAGCCGCGTGAGTCGGCGCGTATCGATGCCCGCGATCGCCACTATCTGGCCGCGGCGCAGGAACTCGCCGAGATCGGAAGCGGCGCGCCAGCTGCTGCGGATCATGGAGAGGTCGCGGATCACGAGTCCGGAGGCATAGATCTTCACGGACTCCATGTCCTCGCCCGTCGTGCCTGTGTTGCCGATGTGCGGATACGTCAGCGTGACGATCTGACGCGCGTATGAGGGGTCGGTCAGGATCTCCTGATAACCGGTGATCGCCGTGTTGAAGACGACCTCTCCGGTGGTATTGCCGGCGGCTCCAATGGACTGGCCTCTGAAGATGGAACCTTCGCCAAGCGCCAGCACCGCAGGGACCGTCACCGCATCCTTCTCCTTGTAAATTTATTGAATTTATGATGCGTACATGCACAAAGCGGGAGGAGTTCTTTTGGAACATCCTCCCGCCTTGTGCGGACTAACCCGATACTCGGATTACGGGCAAAGTTTAAAGACCCCCACCCGCCCTGTCCATGCGAATATCGGCTCCCTTCGGCGAATGACTGCCCTGCCCTGCGACACCACGGCAGGCGGCGGGCCGGCGATGTCGCGGCGCGATATCCGGCTCGGCGCTCGCACGCTCCGACCGGGGGTAACCTATTGTTTAAGCGGATAGGATATCCTCCATGAGGTAGCGCCCTGGAGGCTGCCGGACCAGCCACTGACCGGCCTGCAAAGCCCCGCGCGCAAAGATCGCCCGGTCGCTCGCTCGATGGGTGAGGATCAGGCTCTCCCCCGGACCGAGGAACCGGACCTCGTGCTCTCCGACGACATCCCCGCCCCGCACTGCAGCAAACCCGATCTCTCCGGGTGCCCGCGGTCCGGCAGCGCCCTGTCGACCCATGCGGGCATGTTCCTCCAGGCGCTGCCCGCGGGCCCCCGCCGCGGCCCGCCCGAGCGCGAGCGCAGTGCCCGACGGCGCGTCGACCTTGTGGCCATGATGCATGTCCACGATCTCGACCTCGAAGGCTGCGGGCAGCGCCGTCGCAGCCCGCCGCACCAGCTCGAGCAGCACGTTGACTGCAAGACTGGTGTTGGCAGCCACGAGTAGCGCAATGTGGCGCGCGGCTGCCGCGAGCGCGGCCTCGATCTCCCCCGGCACGCCGGTGGTTCCGATGAGCAGCGGCACCTGCGCCTCGACGCAGGCGGCCAGATGCGCCCCGACCGCGGGCCCGGTGGAAAAGTCGATCACCAGATCCGCCTGCGGCAGCAGCGGCGCAAGCGCCGCAGTCAGCGGCACACCGCACTCGCTCGCGCCGGCGCGCCGGCCCGCATCCTCGCCCAGCGCGACGCTGCGTTCGGACACCACGGCACCCACGAGCCGATACACGGGCGTCTTGTCGAGCAACCGCAGGATCTGGCCTCCCATGCGACCGCTCGCGCCGGTGAGCACCAGGCGAATGCTTTTGCCGCGATCCGTCCCGCGATCGGCGCGTGCCGCCTCGGCGCGTGCCGCCTCGGCGCGGTCCGCGCCGCTCACGAGGAGCCACCCGAGAAGAAGCGCTTCACCCCCTCGAAGAAGCTCTTCTGCCGGGGCGAATGCTTGTGTCCGTCGCCGCGCAGGGACTCTTCCAGCTCGCGCAGCAGCTCGCGCTGATCGTGTGACAAATTCACCGGGGTCTCCACGACCACCCGGCAGAACAAGTCCCCCCGGGCGCTGCCGCGCACGGATTTCACGCCCTTGTCACGCAGCCGGAACACGCGGCCCGATTGAGTCTCGGTGGGAATCTTCAGCACCACCTGGCCATCGAGGGTAGGGACCTCGACGCTGCCGCCGAGGGCTGCCGTAGCGATACTGATCGGCACTTCGCAGGACAGGTTCATCCCGTCGCGCTCGAAGATCGGGTGCTCACGTACCTGCACCTCCACGTACAGGTCGCCGGGAGGTCCGCCGTTACGCCCGGCCTCGCCCTCGCCGGCAAGGCGCACGCGATCGCCGGAATCCACGCCCGCGGGGATCTTGACCGACAGTTTCTTCGCGCGTCGGATGCGGCCCTGGCCCAGGCACTGATCGCAGGGATTGCGCACGATGCGCCCGAGGCCGCGACAGTGCGGACAGGTCTGCTGCAGGGTGAAGAATCCCTGCGATACGCGCACCTGTCCGCTGCCTCCACAGGTGTCACAGGTCACCGGGCTGCTGCCGCGCGCCGCGCCTGATCCGTGGCACAGCTCGCACTCGATGAACTTGTTGACGTCGATCTCGACCGTGCGCCCGAAAACCGCCTCGCCCAGATCCAGGCCGATCTCGTAGCGCAGATCGGCGCCGCGAAACACCTGCGAGGCACCGCCGCGCCGAGCGGCGCCGAAGATGTCACCGAATACATCCCCAAAAATATCGCTGAAGGCCTCGGCGCCGTGGAACGGTCCGGCGCCGGCGGCGGACGCGTTACGGCTCGCCTCCACGCCCTGGTGGCCGTATTGGTCGTATACCGCGCGCTTGCCGCCGTCCGAGAGCACCTCGTAGGCCTCCTTGGCCTCCTTGAAGTGCTCCTCGGCCTCGTGATCGCCGGGGTTGCGGTCCGGGTGATACTTCATCGCCAGGCGGCGGTAGGCCTTCTTGATCTCGGCCTCGCTCGCGTTGCGGGGCACGTCGAGGACCTTGTAGTAGTCGCGCTTGGCCATGGATGAGTGCGGTACCTGTCTGCGATGCCCTGCCGCTATGGTTCTATGGTTCGATTCGTTCGAGATGTTCGATTCGTTCACACATGCGCGCGCGCCGCGGGGCGTAAGGCTCCCCGCGGCCCGATCATCTCATGGGCGCTCATGAGGCGCCGCTGTAGCGCTCACGAGGCGCGTCGGCCCTTGTCTCGAACCTCCTCGAACTCGGCGTCGACGACGTTGTCCTCCGGCTTGGATTGCGACTCACCGGCGCCGGTCGCACCGCCTGCGCCTGGATGAGGGCCGGCGCCGCCTGCGCCACCGGCGCTACCTGCGCCACCCGCCGCTCCTGCGCCGC
>JASHPX010000359.1 GCA_030037905.1 Gammaproteobacteria bacterium | reverse complement strand
CAGCTCGCCGAAGGACACCTGGTTGGGATCGAAGCTGATCTGAACGGACTCGGCGTGACCCGTGCTGCCGGTGCTCACGAGCTCGTAGTGGGCCGTGCTGCGATCGCCGCCGGCGTAGCCGGCGAGCACTCGACGTACGCCGCGCACATGCTCGAACACTCCCTGCATCCCCCAGAAGCAGCCACCGGCGAGCACGGCCGTCTGCAGTGGGCCGCTGACCCGCGGCGCATCCAGCGAGGGCGCGGGGACGAGGACGGGCGATGGCGACTGCGCCTGTGCCCGCGGCAGCAGGACCCTCATGTAGGAGGCGGCTGCGAGGACTACGGCAAGGATGACCAGATAACGGATCGGTCGTGACATACGCGGATCTCCACGAGGAACACGAGGGAGTGTCAACCGAAGGTAAACGAGTAGGCGTGCACTTCCGGCGCGAGGAACTCGATGCTGAAGGTGTGGCTGCCGACTTCACCGGATTGGCGAATCAGTTGGTAGAGCCGCTGCTCGTGCACGACGCCGTAGCCCTGCGAGTCGGTGTCGGTGCCGTGATCCTGACCCGGTGCGCGCCCATCCAACAAGACCCGGAAGCGTATCGGCTGGCCGTCTGCGGCCGGTCCCAGCACGAGGTGCAGGTCCCGAGCATGAAACTCAAACACGATTGCGCCCGGAACGCTCTGCAGCACGGCGGCCTGCCCGCCGACGTTCCAATGCCCGCTCAATCCCCATTGGTTCAGTTGCAGCTGCAGCATCGAGGGGGCGTGATAGTCCGCCGGTTTGTCGGGGACGATCGCCGGCGTCGAGGCGAAGTTGGAGGCGCGCCGATATCCGATATAGGTCTCCGGTGATTCGATATCGGCTTGATCGGGCGCCGCCTCGATCCCGGCGCCCTGAATGTCCGAGGAGACCGGTGGAGGCAGATCCTGATAGCCCGCGAGCGCCAGCAATTGGCGCAGGAGCTGCTCGGAGGCGCTGTAGCCGCCCTCCCCGAAGGCATGACCGCGGATACGACCCATCGAGTCGGCGAAGTAGTCCGCCGGCCAATAGTCGTTGTCGAACGCCTGCCAGATGGCGAGATTACTGTCGATGGCGACCGGATAATCGATACCGAGGTTGCGCACGGCTCGCCGGACATTGGCCGGCTCCTTCTCGAAGGCGAACTCGGGCGAGTGCACGCCGATGATTACCAGCCCATGGTCGTGATAGCGCTGATACCAGGCCTCGAGGTAGGGAAGGGTCCGCAGGCAATTGATACAGGAGTAGGTCCAGAAATCGATCAACACCACCTTGCCCCGCAGAGCCTCGGGGGTCAGCGGCGGGGAGTTGATCCACGCGATGGCGCCGGTCAGCGGTGGCAGCTGCCCCTCGATCGGCAGCGCGGGGGCCGCCGGCGTTGCGCCCGGTGCGGCGCTGGCGCCAGAGTGTGCGCTCGCGCTCATCATCATCATGGCCGGCGCCGATCCGCGGGGCGACGTTGCGGCAGCGGAGGGCGTTGCGGCAGCGGAGGGCGTTGCGGCGGTGGAGTTCGTGGGAAAGGTCGTGACCAGCGCCTGTTCCAGGCGCGTGGTGCTACCCACGGACAGCCGAGTCAGTATCCCGGTGTCCCAGCCCAGACCGATGACCAGCACTGCGGCGAGCACCAGAACGCCGAGGCCTCGGCGCAGCGCTTCACCGATCACCAGCGAGCGCCGCAGGGCGGCGTAGACTCCCCGGCCGGCCAACGTCACCACCGCGATGGAGAGCGCCGCGCCCAGCGCATAGGCCAACAGCAGTAGCGTGGTGCCCGCGTTGGGGCCGTGAATGGCGGCGCCGGTGAGGATCAGTCCCAGGATCGGACCCGCGCAGGGTGCCCACAGCAGCCCGGTGGCGACCCCGAGCAGCACAGACTGCATCGCATCCGCCGCGCCGCCGCCCCTCCCCGATTGCGACAGGCGGTTGCCCAGCGCGACCGCCGGTCGGGCGAGCCACTCGGCGACACCCTTGGAAAGCAGTGCCACACCGAATAGAGCCAGCAGAGCCAGGGCGAGCACCCGGCCCACGCTATTGAGGCGAACGGCCCAGCCTCCGCCCACAGCCGCCAGGGTAGCCACCCCCGAGAACGTCAGCGCCATTCCCACGAGCAGCGGCAGGGTGCTGCGTGCGAACGGCCGGTCGGTCTTGCCGAATACGAAGGGCAGAACCGGCAGGGTGCAGGGACTGATGATCGTGAGCGTCCCGCCGAGAAATGCCAGTAGTGCCAGAATCATCCGATGACTTCTCCGATGAAAGCCGAGGTGAACCGGATTGCCCGCCGACGTTCCGGCCATGCTCCAGAGCTCGCCGTTATATATTATCAAATATAGCGATTTGCGTCGTTCGAGCGTCGCTCGAGCGTTGTTCGAGTTGTTCGAGTTGTTCGAGGAAAATCCATGGGCGTTCCCCACATTCGCTTTCGCGTGGACTTCGAGGACAGATGCTCGGTGGGCGTCGGCAAGATCGAGCTGCTCGAAGCGATTCAACGCGATGGCTCGCTCTCTGCCGCTGCTCGCAGCATCGGCATGAGCTACCGCCGCGCCTGGTTGCTGATCAACAGCATGAACTGCGAGTTCGATACGCCGCTCGTGTGTGCCACCACCGGAGGTTCGGGCGGAGGAGGGGCCGTGCTTACGCCGTTCGGCAGGCAGTTGGTTCAAACCTATCGCGGCCTCGAGGAAAAGCTGAGCGCCTTGACGGTGCGGCAGATGCGTGGGATTGCACAGCATGTGGCCAGCACGCAGCGGTGCGGTCGTGGCGGCAACAGTGTGCCCCGTCAGAGCATCGCAAAGTCTCTTCCCCCGCCACTGTCCAGGCAGCGGAGCGACCCATCCGGCCAGTGATGCGCTCGGCCGCCAGGCCGTGAGGCGCGCGGTCCGCCCTGCCGCGGGGCAACCTCTGCTGCCCGCGCAAGTGCGCGTAGGACAAACACCGACGGAAAATTTTGCATGGTCCGACGAGCGCTTCGGTGGGGGCTGCTGCAGTCGAACGGCAGCGGTTGTTACAAACGACAAAATATATTTTTCCGACCATCGCCCTGGGACGACGAGGGCGGGAGACAGGAGACGGGAATGACTGATATGTCAAATTGGATGGTCGGCCGGTCGCCTGTGATCGAGACGGTGCGTGATCTGATCGTGAAGGTGGCGCCGACCGAGGCAACCGTGCTGATCTCCGGCGAGAGCGGTTCCGGCAAGGAACTGGTTGCCCAGGCGATCCACGCGCGCAGCCCGCGCAGCTCCGGGCCGTTCCTCGGGATCAACTGCGGCGCTTTGCCGCCGACGCTGATCGAGGCGGAGCTGTTCGGCTTCGAGCGCGGCAGTTTCACGGGTGCCGCGCGCAGCCATGCCGGCATGGTCGAGCGTGCCTCGGGCGGTACGTTGTTCCTCGACGAAGTGACCGAGATGAGCGCAGACATGCAGACCCGCCTGCTGCGCTTTCTGGAGACCCAGCGCTTCTTTCGCGTCGGCGGCTCGCAGGAGATCGGCACCGACGTGCGCGTGATCGCCGCGACCAACCGCTCGCCGGTGCAGGCCGTGCGCGACGGCGCTCTGCGCGAGGACCTGCTGTACCGTCTGGCGGTGTTTCCGATCAATCTCGCCCCGCTGCGAGAGCGCGGGGACGATGTGCTGCTGCTCGCCGAGCATTTTCTCGGCGAACTGAACGCGCGGCACGGCACCCACAAATTATTCGGCGCGAGCTCCCTGCAGACGCTGCGGGAATATCACTGGCCGGGCAACGTGCGTGAGCTCAAGAACGCGATCGAGCGCGCATTCATCGTCTGCGAGCACGAGATGGAGCTGCAGCCGATGCACATCCACGCTTCCGAGGCGGTCCGCAGTGCGATGCACGACAGCGAAGGCGGCATTCGCGTACCGATCGGCTCCTCGCTCGCTCAGGCGGAGCGCTGGTTGATCGAGGCGACGCTGGCGCACTGGGCGGGCAACAAGAATCGTGCCGCCAAGACGCTGGGCTGTAGCTTGAAAACGCTGTATAACAAGCTGGCGATGTACGAGCGGCAGGCAATGCAGGCGCATGCCTGATCGCAGCGGGGCACGTCCCGATGCCAGACGAATCGCATACAAGAATCTTTGACGCAAGGCGGTGGGCGCATGGCTAAGATACTCATAGCGGACGATCACGCGATGGTGCGGGCGGGGTTGCGGCAGTTCCTCGAGGAGGACCGCAGCATTACGGAGATCGGCGAGGCCGCTTCCGGTAACGAGACGCTCGATCAACTGCGCTCGGGAAGCTGGGACCTGGTGCTGCTCGACATCAACATGCCGGATCGCAGCGGCCTGGACATCCTGCGCTACATCCGCGCGAGCTACCCCGAAACCAAGGTGCTGGTGCTCAGCGGCTTCCCCGAGCGCCAGTACGCGATCAACGTGCTCAAGGCCGGCGCCGGCGGCTACCTGCCGAAGGAATGCGCGCCGGAGGAGCTGCTCAAGGCCACGCGCGCGGTGCTGCAGGGACGCCGCTATGTCAGCGCCAACCTCGCGGAGCTGCTGCTGTCGGATCTGGACGGCGACAGCGATCAGCCGCTGCATCGGCGGCTGTCGGAGCGCGAATTCCAGATCTTCTGCAAGCTGGCGGCCGGGCGCGCGGTCTCCTCGATCGCCGACGAGCTGTGTCTGTCGGTGAAGACGGTGAGCACCTACCGCACGCGCATCCTGGAAAAGATGAGTCTGACGACCAACGCCGACATCACGACGTACGCGCTACGCAATGGCATCATCCAGTAGCGCCATCGCCGCCGGAAATCTGGTCGCTGTAGGCAGGCTCCGATCGTACGGTCCTGCCCTCGGGAATTTACTCCGAGCCGGCAGCAGGCCCACTCTCGAGCCATGAATGCGTGGCCCTCGATGGACGCTATGAGCTCGCGCAACCTGTCCGTACTGCTCGTGGAGGATTCGCGGGTGCTCGCAGAGCGGCTGCGCGAGACGCTGCTGAGCGTTCCGGGCGTGCAGCTGGCCGGGACGGTCGATAGCGAGGCCGAAGCGGTCGCCGCCCTGCAACGGCATCCCGTCGATGTGCTGCTGCTCGATCTGCACCTGCGTCAGGGAACCGGCTTCGGCGTGCTGCGTGCCATCAGCGGCGATAAGACCGGCAAGCTGGTGGTCATCGTGCTGACCAACTACGACCTGGCGGAGTATCGCCGCGCCGCAGCAGCGCTTGGAGCGCGTTATTTTCTCGACAAGCTGCGCGACTTCGATCGACTGCCCACGCTGTTGCAGCAGATCAGCACGGATGTCGGGGCGACCTCGCCACCGGCGGCGGCCGCCGGCGGGGCAGCCAATGGGAACGGCTCTGCCGCGACCGGCCGCTAGGAGTCCGCTAGGAGCGAGCCATGCCGGAGGTGCGCGCTGGGCGCGCGGCTGACTCGACGACCGACACCGCCGGTGCGTGTTCCGCATGCGCGGGGGCCTCGAGAATCGCGGCCAGTGGCAGGCGCGCCAGGACCCGCGTGCCGCTCTGCGCAACGCAAGTGATCTCCAGGGTGCCGCCGCAGCTGCGCACCCGGTGCCGCATGATCGCCAAGCCATGCGAGCCCACTGCCTCGCGCCGCTCGGGATCGATGCCGGTACCATTGTCCTCGATCAGCACGCTCATCTGCTCACCCTCTAGCCCGATCTGCACGCGCACCTGCGTGGCGTGCGCGTGCTTCACGACGTTCGCCAGCGCTTCCTGCACCAGGCGGAACACCGCGATTGCGGCCTCGTCGGTGAGCTGCGGCTCGTTCTCCGGATAGATCTCGGTATACCGCAGCCCGGCGCGGCTGCAGGTTTCCTGTACGACCCAGCGTATCGCCGGCAGCAGTCCCATGTTATCCAGCAGGGTCGGGCGCAGGTTCTCCACGACGCGACGCTTGAAGTCCACACCGTCATCCAGAACCTTGAACACGCGCGCCCAACGTGCCTCGAACTCCGGTGACGGGCTCGGCCAGCGCTTGTGCAGCCAGGACGCGTCCATTTTCACCGCGATCAGCAGCCCGCCGAGCTCGTCGTGCAGCTCGCGTGCCAGCGTGGCCTTCTCCTTCTCCGACAGCTGCTGCAGGTGGCTCGACAGTGCCGACAGCTCGGCGGTGCGTTGCCGCACACGGCGCTCGAGCATTTCGTTTTCGCGTGCCAGTCGCGCGGCCTGTGCCGCGCGGCGCTGTGCTTCGCGCGCCAGCAGCAGCGCCGCGACGATCAGCAGCGCCACGTTGAGTGCGGCTACCGCTCCCATCAGCGCGCGCGACAGCACGCGCAGGCGGGCCGCGTGCGTGAGCTGCGCTTCGACCAGCAGCCGTTCACCGTCGCGCACCGTGGCCGCCTCATCGTTGATCGCGCTCATCGTTGGCTCGGCGAGATCGGCGCGGATCAGCGCCATCGCCTGCTGCGGCCCCTCCGTGGAATACAGCGCGAGCGCTGCCGCAAGCGCGCGCAGCTCGATGTCCGACAGCTGTCGCAGTCGCCCGATGGCGGCGGGCTCGCCGGTCGCGAGCAATGCCGCGTCCCGACGCGACAGTGCCGCGAGCTGTTCGAGCGACGGATCGATGCGCGCGCGTGCGTCGCGGTAGAGGGACAGCTGTCGCGCGTCAGCCGTCAGCAGCAACGCGCGCTGCGCAGCCTGGGCAGCGCTCAAGTCATGCAGCACGCTTGCCAGCAGGATCTGCCGCTGCTGCGAGCGTTCGATCCGTCCACCGATGCGAGTCTGCCCGTTCTGTCCGAGCTGCGCGACTATCACCAGTGCGAGCAGCAGCACGAATGCGAGCGACAGGATGACTGCGCGCTGGGTCGGAAGGGTGCGAATCATGGGAGAGTCGCTGTGAGCTTGATCCTACAGCGCTTGCCGCGCAGTGCCGACAATATAGCCCAAGGCACAGTGCGATGCTCGTTGCGCTTCCGGTCGAAAGTCATCGAATGCTGCAGGGGCGGAGGCCGCCGGCGGGTGCGAGGCCTGCCGCACGTCTCCTGCCGCACGTCGCGCGCCTCATGCCACATGCCAAGTCCTTCCGCGTTTCCCAATACACGCACGCTGCGCGGCAGAACCGCAAGCAAGTGCCAGTCAAGTGCAGTTCAAGTGCAAGTCAGTGAGGAGATAGCCCATCATGAATTCCACCGCCACCGACGCCGCCGACAAGGTTTCCCGGGCCAGCAGAGACGCGGCGGCGAGCTTTCGCAAGCGCGGCGCCGAGACGCGCGACTCTACCAACAGCGAGCTGCGCGCCTTCCTCTCCGACGTGGAGGAGCTGCTCAGAAAGATAGCCGACATCTCCGACGCGGAAATTGCGCGAGTGCGCACGAAGGTGGCTGAGGCGCTCGGCGATGTGCGTCATACCCTCGGCGAAACCGCCGACAGCCTGCGCGAGCGCGCGCGCGTCGCCGTGGACGTGACCGATGACTACGTGCGCGAGCGCCCCTGGACGGCTATCGGGATAGCGGCCGCGATTGGACTGTTGCTGGGCGCGGGTGTGTCGGCGGCCACGCGCGGCCGCCGCTGATCTCACAGCGGGGGGACCAGGGATTGCTGTCCACCCTCGAGCTGCTGCCGCGGCTGATCCACGCGCTCGCCAGGCATCTGTTCGCGTATGGCGAGCTGCTGTGCGTTGAGAGCCTCGAGGCGCTGCGGCGCGTCCGGCGGCGCATCGTGGGCGCGGCAGTGGCGCTGCTGGCGGGGATGCTGGCGGTAGGGCTCGGGTGTCTGTGGATCATTGCGGCTACCTGGGATGGGCCCAATCGCCTGTGGGCCGTAGGGGGGTTGTGCATCGGCTTTCTGCTGATCGCAATCAGTGGCGGTGCTTACGCCGTCGGCGAACGCTCGCGCGGTGCGCCGTTCGAGCAGCTGCGTGCCGAGTGGCACGCGGACCTGCAGGAGATAGCCAGGCTCGACCCGACGCTGGTCGCAGAGCCTGGCGCTCCTGCCATGGGTGCAGACAGTGGCGGACGCAAATAAGCAACGCCTGGCGCAGCTGCATCAGCGGTTGGCGGCCTCGCGCGAGCAGCTGGTCGAGCTCTCGCACAGCCTGAAGGGAGACGCGCCCGTGCCTGCGGATGGTGCGGAGGCGGCCGAGTCGCGCGCCGGTTTTCCCCGCAGCCGCCTCATGCGCGCGCTGCTCGGCCGACCGGGACGACTGTTGCTGGCAGGCCTCTCGGTGGTGCTGCCGCTGTGGGGACCACGGCTCGTGCGGCGCGCGGGGAGGCTCGCGCCATTGCTGCAGCCGCTGCAGCCGTTGTTGCGGCCGCTGCTGCGGCCGCTGTTGCTGCGCTATGTCTTGCCAAGACTGCTGGGCGAACGCTGAATAGGCGTGCCTTGGAGCGGTCGCGCTATCGACTGGTCTGATCATCGTGCACGGCAGGGAGACCGCGATCATGCCCGATATGAACACTGCATCACTCTCGGTGGAGCGTCATGCCAGCCTGGCTCATCCCTTCATCAGCGAGGTCGCCGAGATCCGACGTCGCGCGCGGCGGCAGATTCTGGATGGGGCGATCACGGCGGATTACTCTGCCGAACGCGACACGGAGCTGGGACTGCTCAGCGCGGCGCTCGCGACGGAGCTGGCATGCGTGGTGCGATACAAGCGCGACTATTTTGCCGCCGCCGCCGAGATGAGCGAGACCATCAGGGAAGCCCTGCTTCAGCACGCCAGCGAGGAGCAGGAACATACCGACAGGCTCGTGCAGCGTATCGTGGAGCTCGGAGGAACTCCGACGCTCGGTGGCGAAGCGCTCACGGAGCGCAGCTATTCGGAGTACGGCGAGGGCGAGACGCTGCCGGACATGCTCGCCGAGGACCTGATAGCCGAGCGTATCGCCATCGAGAATTACCGCGAGATCATCCAGTATCTGGAATCCAGGGATGGGCCGACTCGGCGGCTGTTCGAGGAGATTCTGGCCGCGGAGCAGGAGCACGCCGAGGAGCTGCGCAGTCTGCGCGAGCAGATGCTGTGCCGGGAGCGCACGGGACAGCCGGGAACGGCGCAGACGCCAGGCACCGGCGAGCTGCAGTGAGGCGCTGCGGCTGACACGCTTCCGGAGGGGGTGAGCGCGACCGTCGCGCGCCAGCTCTGTGCCCGGGGTTCTTCCGGGCGGCCGGTGCGATATGATCGCGTGCAGGGAGTGGCGCTGGCTCCGGCCGCCGCCATCCACCGGAGCATCTGAACCACAACCCCGCGACTGCAGGGAGGTCGCGGTGCCGAGTGGCCGACCCAAGCCCGGCGCGCCAGCTGACGTTGCGTTTGCGATTCCTGCGGAAAAATTCGCCTGCTACTGCGGCCTCATCGTTAGGCCGACGGCACGCTGCCGGCAATAGCGCCCACCTCACCCCCCCGCGGTGGGCGCCGAATGTCGGCAGCGTTTTTTTTGCCGCCAAGCGTTTCCTGCGCGTGGACCTGAAGGACGCGGGCTTGACGCTGGGCGGCCGGCCGATCCTGCGGCGTATCCGCTGGAGCGTGCGACCGGGGCAGCGCTGGGTGCTCATCGGTCCCAACGGGGCCGGCAAGACGCTGCTGCTGAAGATGCTGGCCGGCGACGTCTGGCCGACGGCCGGGCAGGGTAATCGATGCTACTTCTGGCGGGGTGAGCGCTTCGAGGATCCGTACGGCGTCAAGCAGCACATCGCTTATCTGGGCGCCGAACGGCAGGACCGGTATGAGCATTACCGCTGGAACTACCCGGTGCAGGCCGTCGTCGGCACGGGACTGCAGCGGACCGAGATTCCACTGGATGCGCTGAGCCTGGCCGACCGCCGGCGCGTCGGCGCGCTGCTGAGGCGGCTGGGCCTGCAGTCCCTCGCGCAGCGCCGCTTCCTGACACTTTCCTATGGCGAGCGGCGGCTGGTGTTGCTGGCGCGCGCACTGGCTGCAGCGCCCAAGCTGCTGCTTCTCGATGAGCTGTTCAATGGCCTGGACGCGCCCAACCGCGCGCGAGCTCTGCACTGCCTGCGCCTCGCGAGCCGCTCGGGATTGCCCTGGGTGCTCTCGACTCATCGCGACGAGGACATCCCGGATCTCGTCACGCATCGCTGCGAGCTGCGCGCGGGTCGACTGTATCGCCGGCGGCGGCCCGTGCGCGTCACGCAGCGCACAGGGCGCACAGGGACGGTGCCACCGAACCGCATACGGCCGGCAGAGCGCGTCGCGCACGGGCGCGCAGCGGCGCCACCGCTCGTGCGCCTGCGCGATGTCACGGTTTGGCGCGAAGGCATCGCCGCCCTGCGCGACGTGTCCCTCGAGCTGCGGGCGGGTGAGTGCTGGGTCGTACACGGCGCCAACGGCAGCGGCAAGTCGACTTTCGTCCAGGCCGTCTATGGGGATCTGTCGGCCGCCCACGGCGGCGCGATCGAACGCGCCGGTATCGCCCGCGGCGTACCCGTCGCACAGTTCAAACGGCGTGTGGGGCTCGTGGCCCCCG
>JASHPX010000358.1 GCA_030037905.1 Gammaproteobacteria bacterium | reverse complement strand
GTTCGATGGCGAAACTTCCGTTAGGAAATCGCATACCCTCAGAGCCGTCCAGCCGCCAATTCGGCCGCCAGATGTTCGCGCAGGGCGGTATCGGGCGCATGCACGAGGTCGCTATGGATCTCGTCTGCGACCAACGCACGCAGCCTCTCGGGCAGCGCGGCGCGCAGCAGACCGAGAAAGCGCGGGCCAGCAATCAGTACCAGTTTCTCAATGGGGTCTCGCTCATGGGAGCGAGTGAGCTCGGTGACAATACGTCGCGCGAACTGCTGCGCCTGTCGCCGCCGTGGGTGTGCCTCACTGCCGACCCCGTGGTGAGCCGCTGCGCCCCGCCGCCCGTTCTGCAACGGTGCGTGGTCGTTCTTGCGTCCGGGACGGTCGGATTTGAGATCGCGATCATGCAGATGCGCGACTGGATCGGACAGCTCTCCGAGCAGTGCCAGCGGTTGCGCGGGCGGCTGTAGATCGTGGCGATGCGTGAGCTCATAGAAGCGGGCGCAGCTCTCATCGGCGACGACGATGCGAATTGGCATGGATGATTTCCTGGTGCTGTTCAGATACGCCAATTCTCGCTACTGCTCAGGCCGATGACACCGACTGACTGGCCACTATCGCGGCGAGGCTGCTAATCTGCCCCGCCAAGTGCTGCAGCAGATCATCGACCGATATCAGACCGACAGGGGCGCCGAGCTCATCGACGACTGGGGCACGTCGTACACCGCGTGCGCGTAGCTTCTGCAGCACCTCGCGCTCGTCCTCGCTTGCAAGCACCACGAGCGGATTGGGCGTCATGGTGTCGGCAATGCTCAACTGCGAGAAGTCTGCGACGCGTCCGAGTTGCGCGCGCACAATGTCCCGGTCCGTCAAGATGCCGGCGACGACCGGTTGCCCTGCAACGGAGCGCGTAACGATGACGGTGCCGACACGCCCACCGTACATCTGCGTGACCGCGTCGATCAGTGAGCTGCCAATTGATACGCTGATGACACGATGGCTACAGGTGTCTCCGACCTTCATGGTAGGCCCTCCGGCGCACAGTTCCTGATTAGCATTCGGCCATGGGCAGGAGCACTCGGCAATGCGTAGCTTTGCTGAGAGCATGCGTAACAATGCGGATAGGCACCCCATTGGGGAAGACCTACGATGCTCGTAACCGTGATTGCCGGTGAGGTAAGTACGGACATTGTTCAGCGCATCGTGACGGGCGCACAGCGAGAGAGAATCATGAACATCGGAGAAGTTTGCACGCGACGCGTTTTCCTGATTAGGGCCGATCAGCCGCTCGCTGAGGCGGCGCAGGAGATGCAGCGGCGCCACGTGGGCGCACTCGTGGTCACCGAGGAGCGGGAAGCCGTGGTGCGTCCGGTGGGAATGCTGACCGATCGGGACATCGTCTGCGGTCAGTTTGCGCACCAGGCCGATCTGTACTGCCTGACGGTGGCGGATGTGATGTCTGCCCCTGTCATCAGCGTCGCTGAATTACAAAGCCTCGACGAGGTCATCGCTCTGCTGCGCACGCGGTCGATCCGCCGCGCGCCGGTGGTCAACGGCAGGGGGGAACTGGTCGGGATCGTAACCCTGGATGATCTGCTGCCGGCTGTGGCCGGCGAGCTCAGTACCCTTGCGCAGCTGATCGGTTCGCAGGCACGCCACGAGCCGGCCGGAAGTCTTTGAAAGTGGAAGTACATCGAGAAAAAAAGGCGCTCTCATGCCACGACTGGCCGTGGTGACCAGCGGCGGAGACGCCCCGGGCATGAATGCCGCGTTGCGCGCTGTGGTGCGGAGTGCTGCGGCGCGAGACTGGGAGGTCTTCGGAGTCCGACACGGATACACCGGTCTCATCGGCGGGGATCTGCAGCCACTTGGCATACGAGATGTCGGCGGCATCATCGAACAGGGGGGTACGATCCTAGGCAGCACGCGCTGTGAGCGGCTCAAGAGCGGCGAGGGCCTGGAGGGCGCGCTCTCAACCCTGCGCACGCGGGACATCGCCGCGCTCATCGTCATCGGCGGCAACGGTTCGCAGACCGGCGCTTGGGAGCTTGCACAACGTGGCGCTCCGATCGTCGGAATCGCCTCGACCATCGACAACGATCTATACGGCACGGACATCAGTATCGGCGCGACTACAGCGATCGACGTGGCGTTGCAGGCCATCAACCAGCTTCGGGTGACAGCGGCCGCGATGACGCGCGCCTTTCTCGTCGAGGTCATGGGTCGGCACTGCGGCTATCTGGCCCTGATGGCGGGCATCGCCGGGGGAGCCGAGGCAATCGTGATCCCGGAGGCAGAGCTCGACCCGGAGGCTCTCGCCCACGAGCTGCGGGCGGGGTATCTGCGTGGCAAGAGCCACGCGATCGCCGTGATCGCCGAAGGAGCTCGCTATCCGGCCGAGGCGCTCCTTGGCTACTTCCATGAGCACCGTGAACGCCTAGGTTTCGACGTACGCGCGACGCGCTTGGGCCACGTGCAACGCGGGGGGGCGCCGGGCGTATTCGATCGGATGCTCGGCACGCGGTTGGCCGTGGCTGCGGTCGAGGCGGTGATGGAGCGACGGTTCGGAGTGCTCGTCGGAGTGCGTCTGGGCGAGCCGGCCGTGACGCCATTAGCCGAGGTCGCCGGCAAAACGCGCCCCGCAGACGCCCGGCTGCTTCAACTTGCCCGCGTTATGGCGATGTAATGAAACCAGAGTCCTTGAGGGTGCTCGTTTGTAAGCTGACCGCGCGAGGCGGGCTGGGAAGGATAAATCTATGTTGCTGAAGGAAGTATGCACACTCGATGTCGTTTGCTGTGGTGTCGACACGCGTGTGACCGCTGCCGCGCAGCTCATGCGCAGCCGTCACGTCGGTGATCTGGTGGTCGTCCAAGATCCCGAGGAGGAGCGGGTGCCGCTCGGCGTGATCACGGATCGTGATCTGGTGGTCGAGGTGCTCGGCAACGGGCTCGATCCGGCCACTACGACCCTGGGTACTCTCCTGCAGCGGCCCGTGGTGATTGCCAACGAGAAGGACGACACTGCGGTCGTCCTCGAGCGCATGCGCACGCACGG
>JASHPX010000357.1 GCA_030037905.1 Gammaproteobacteria bacterium | reverse complement strand
TGAGCGCCGTTCGGGCCTTCCGCTGCGCGTGCGCCACCGGTCATGCCCGCATCACCGGTGGCGCGGGCGCGGCGATCGTCGGCCCGGCGCCGCGTACGCGCCGGCGGCGGCGCCGCACGCCGCAGGCGCAGGGCGCGCTGTCCCTTCAGCACCTCGCGGCTCCCCGCCGTCAGACGCAACACATTGAAATGCTCGTGGTCGACCTCGATCAGCCGCAGCATCACCAGCTGCCGCAGCACCGAGCGCCAGCGGGCGGCGTCCAGATCCGATCCGATGCCGAAGGTGCTGAGCCGCTCGTGGCCGAACTGCTCGACCTTGGGTGTGCGTTGCCCGCGCAGCACGTCGATGATGTGCTGCGCCCCGAAGCCGAAGCCGCTCATTTGCGCGCAGCGATACACGCAGGACATCAGCTTCTGCGCAGCCTGCGTACCGTCCCACGCCTCGGGTGGCGCGAGGCAGTTGTCGCAGTTGCCGCAGTTGGCGCACGGCGTGCCGTGCTCGCCAAAGTAATCGAGCAGCGTGACGCGCCGGCACTCGCAGGTCTCGCACAGTCCGAGCAGCGCGTCGAGCTTGCGCGTGGCGACGCGCTTGTAGTCAGTGTCGGCTTCAGACTGATCGATCAGGCGCCGCTGCTGCACGACGTCGGCGAGCCCGTAGACCATCCAGGCATCGGCCGGCAATCCGTCGCGGCCGGCGCGGCCGGTCTCCTGGTAGTAGCTCTCGATGTTGCGCGGCAGATCCAGGTGCGCCACGAAGCGCACGTCGGGCTTGTCGATCCCCATGCCGAAGGCGATGGTGGCGACCATGACGAGGCCGTCCTCACGGATGAAGCGTCGCTGGTGCTCATCGCGAGTCGCATGTTCGAGTCCGGCGTGATAGGCCAGCGCGGCGATGCCCTGCTGCGTCAGCCACTGCGCGACCTCCTCGACCGTCGAGCGCGCCAGGCAGTAGATGATACCGGCTTCCCCGGGATGCTCATCGCGGATGAACCGTAGCAGCTGTTTGCGGGGATTGTCCTTTTCGCCGATGCGGTAGCGGATGTTCGGCCGATCGAAGCTCGTCACGAACAGCCGCGCGTCCTGCAGGTGCAGCCGCTCGAGGATTTCCCGGCGGGTGCTCTCGTCGGCGGTGGCGGTCAGCGCGATGCGCGGCACGTGCGCATAGCGCTCGGCCAGCACGGCGAGCTGGATGTACTCGGGCCGGAAGTCGTGTCCCCACTGGGACACGCAGTGCGCCTCATCGATCGCGAACAGCGCGAGCGTTACCTGGTCGAGCAGCGTGAGGCAACGCTCCGTCAGCAGCCGCTCGGGCGCGACGTACAGCAGATCGATCTGCCCGGCGCATACGCGGCGCTCGACCGTCTGCACTTCTGCCCAACTCATCGAGGAATTGAGGGCGGCGGCGCGCACGCCGGCTTCGCGCAGCGCCGCCACCTGATCCTGCATCAGCGCGATCAGCGGCGAGATCACCACGCCCATGCCACGGCGCGCGAGCGCCGGAATCTGGTAGCACAGCGACTTGCCTGCGCCGGTCGGCATCAGCACCAGCGCATCCCCGCCCGCGACCAGCTGGTCGATGACGGCGCGCTGCTGGCCGCGAAACGCCTCGTAGCCGAATACCTCGCGCAGGATGCGCGCCGGATCCGCCGGCGGCGAGCCGCTGGCCGCCAGGCCTCCCGTGGTGAAGCGCCGGCCCGCCGCGAGATCCTCGAAGTATTGCGCCATGCCCTGTCTCGCTGTTGTCGTGCCTTCGCTGTCGAGGCGCCGCGGTTTCGCTGTGGCGCCGGCGCGCCCGGCCGCTAGCATAGACGGGATCGACGTCGCCGGGTCACCATGCAACCGCAACCGCAGTCGCAACCGAAACCGCAGCCGCAACCGCAGCCGCAGCCGCAACCGCAGCCGCAACCGCAGCCGCAGCAGCAGGCCCCAGCGACGGGCCATACGACGCGCTTCGCGCCCAGCCCGACGGGGCTGCTGCATCTCGGGCACGCGTTCGCGGCGCTGACCGCGTTCGCCGCCGCGCGCACCGATGGCTTCGTGCTGCGCATCGAAGACCTGGATCGCGGCCGCAGCCGCCCGGAATTCGAAGCGGCGCTCCGCGAGGACCTGGCGTGGCTGGGGCTCTCCTGGCGGGAGCCGGTGCTGCGCCAATCGAGCCGAAGCGAGGCGTACGCACACGCTCTGGCGGCGCTCGAGCGGCGCGGGTTGACCTATCCGTGCTTCTGCACGCGAGCGGTGGTTGCCGCGGAGATTGCGCGAGCGGGCGAGGCGCCGCACCTGGCTGCCGGGCACGTGAGCGACGCGCCCGTGAGCGACGCACATGTGAGCGACGGGCATGTGAGCGACGGGCATGTGAGCGACGGGCATGTAAACGGCGCTGCCGTCTACCCCGGGACATGCCGGTCGCTGAGCGCGACCGAGCGACAGCGGCGCGTCGCGCGCGGGGAGGTGTTTGCTACGCGACTCGACGTCGGGCGCGCGGCCAGCGTAGTAGCCGCGGAGCGACTGCGCTTCACCGAGCACGGCTCTGGACCGCAGGGTGAGCAGGGCCGCATTGCCGTGGACCCGATGCTGCTCGGAGATGTCGTGATCGGGCGCAAGGACCTGCCGGCGGCCTATCACCTTGCGGTCGTCGTCGATGACGCCTATCAGGGAATCACGCTGGTCACGCGGGGCCAGGATCTGTTCGCGGCCACGCACGTGCAGCGCCTGCTGCAAGCTCTGCTCGACTTGCCTGAGCCACAGTACGCCCATCACCGGCTGATACTGGACGATCAGGGGCGCAAGTTCTCCAAGCGCGATCGGGCGACGACTCTGCGCAGCCTGCGGGCGCAGGGATTTACGCCGCCGCAGATACGCCAGCGGCTCGGCCTCGCGTAGAGCCTGCTCCAGAAGCGCCTGACGGGGGTACTTCGAGCAGATGTGCGGTTGATCCTGGCGAACACATCAGATGTATTCGCCAGGATCTACCGCATATCTGCATGACTTACCCCATCGGGCGCTTCGAAGCAGGCTCTACGCGAGGCCGGGTCGTGGGAGTTCCGCGGCGGCTTGACGCCGTAGTGCGTCGGCAACGTAGGCCTGCGCCGCTGCACAGGCCTCGGGCAGCGAGCGGCCCGACGCCAGGTGCGCCGCGATCGCGCTCGAGGCGCTACAGCCAGTGCCGCGTCGCTGGGCGGGTATTCGTGCAGTCTGCAGGTGCAGCACCGTTCCGCCGGCCATCAGCAGCAGATCCTCGACGGCCTGCGTATCCACTCGGTCCACGACGTGCCCTCCCTTGAGCAGCACCGCCGAGGGGCCGCGCCCCAGAAGAGCATGCAGCTGCGCAAGCCGCGCTGCGCCGGTTTGAGCCTCCGGTTCGGCGAGCAGCGCTGCAGCCTCGGGCAGATTCGGCGTCAGGAGCGTTACCCGTGGTATGAGCAGTTGCAGCAGCAGCGCGGTGCCCGCGCGGTCCAGAAGCTCCCCTCCCGAGGTTGCCGCAAGCACCGGGTCGAGGACGATGGGAACCGACTCGCGGGAAGGCAGGCTGTCCACGACCGCCTGCACTGTCGCGGCGCTTCCGAGCATACCAATCTTGATAGCCCCGACACCGCCGCCCTCGAGAGCGGCGCCGATCTGTGCGCGCACCAGCTCTGCCGGCAGCACGTGGATGGCGCGCAGCTGCGCGTCGGTCTGCACCGTCACGGCCGTCACGGCACAGCGCGCCGGCGTCGCGAGCTCGGTGAGCGTCTCGATGTCGCGCGTGATACCCGCGCCAGCGCTGCTGTCGGTGGCCGCGATCACGAGCACGGCGCGGTGCGCAGCGCGGGCGCCGGATTCGGCTTGCGGCGCTTGCGGCGCTTGCGACGCGGCGGCCGGCACGATTCAGCCCGCCGTGCGGGAAGGCTCGGCCGCGCTGGCAGGCATCGCCGCGACGCCCGGGCCCGAGCCTGAACCCGAGCCTCGCGAGCCTCCGATGAGCGCTGCTGACGCGGCGAGCCACGCGCGCATGCGCTGCTCGGGCTCGGGATGGCGCACGATGTCGGTGACCACGGCGGCACAGTCGGCGCCGGCGGCAAACACCCCGGGCAGGCGCTCCAGGGTCAGACCGCCGATGGCCACCAGCGGGAGAGCGCCGATGCGCCGTTTCCACTCGCCGATGCGTGCCAGGCCCTGCGGATGCCAGGGCATTTGCTTCAGCAGCGTAGGGTAGATGGGACCGAGGGCGATGTAGTTGGGATGCACGCCCAGCGCGCGCTGCAGTTCCGCATGATCGTGGCTACTGACGCCGAGGCGAACACAGGCGCGTCGCAGCGCTGCGAGGTCGGCCCCGTCCAGATCAGCCTGCCCGAGATGCACGTAGTCGCAGCCGAGCTCGAGGGCGAGCTGCCAGTAATCGTTGACTACCAACTGAGCGCCGGTGCTGCGGCAAACCGCCTGTGCCGCGCTGATCTCGGCGCGTACGCATTCCGGCGGCTGCTCCTTCACGCGCAGTTGTATGAACCTCACACCGGTCGGTGCCAGCCGCGCCACCCAGGCGGCACTGTCGACAATCGGATAGACGGCTGCCAATGTCACGGGAGCTGTTTGGGCGTCCGCCGAGGAGCGCGTCAGCCGAGGAACGCCTTGCCGATGAGCGGCGTTGTGGGCACGGCCATGTCGCGCGCCGGGATCGGGCCCGCGAGGTAGGCCTCGCGTCCGGCCGACACGGCCTGAGCGAAGGCATGCGCCATGCAGACCGGATCGCGCGCTTGCGCGACGGCGGTGTTGATCAGCACCGCATCGAAGCCCAGTTCCATCGCCGCGGCGGCGTGCGAGGGCGTACCCAGGCCCGCATCGACGATCAGCGGCACTTCGGGAAAGTGCGCGCGCAGTGCGCGCAGCCCGAAGACATTGTTCAGGCCGCGTCCCGAGCCGATCGGCGCGGCCCAGGGCATGAGCACTCTGCAGCCGGCCTGCAGAAGCCGCTCGGCGACCACGAGGTCCTCGGTACAGTACGGCAATACCTGGAACTCTTCGCGCACCAGCAGATTCGCAGCCTCCACGAGCCCGAGGACGTCCGGATGCAGCGTATCCTCTTCACCGATCACCTCGAGCTTGATCCAGGGCGTCTCGAACAGCTCGCGCGCCATGCGTGCCGTGGTCACCGCCTCTTTCACCGAGTGGCAGCCGGCCGTATTGGGCAACACCGGAACCCCGAAGCTACGCACCAGCGACCAGAATCCCTGCCCGGCGCGCTCTGCGCTCGACTCACGCCGCAGGGCGACGGTCACGACGGCGGCCTGTGCGGCGCGCACCGACTGCTCGAGGATCGCGGGCGAGGGGTAGCGCGCGGTTCCGAGCAGCAGGCGTGAGCGCAGCTCGAAGTCGTAGAGACGCAGCGTATCCGGTGGCGTGGGCATTTTGAGCTAGCCGCCCTGCATCGGTGCGAGCACCTCGATGCGGTCGCCTTCGCGCACGAGCACACTGTCGCGCGCGCGCGCCGGCACGAACTCGCCGTTCAGCGCGGTAGCGACCTGCGAGGGTGAATAGCCGAGCCGCTCGAGAACCGCCGCAAGGCTGGGGCGCCGGGCGCGCGTGCCCCCATCCTCGACGCCGAGCTCGCGCAGGCTCGAGGCGGACCGAACCCCGTCGAGCTCACGCCAGGCGCCGTCCAGCTCACGCCAGGCGCCGTTCAGCCTGATCTTCATGCGTGAGCTCCGGGTGGAAGTGGCCGTGCAGCAGCGCCTCGGCGACGTAGCGCGCCAGCGCCGGTGCGAGCAGGAAGCCGTGACGGTAGAGGCCGTTGACGTACAGGACGCCGTCGGCGCGGCGGATCTGCGGCAGGTTGTCGGGGAATGCGGGGCGCACCTGTGCGCCGAGCTCGAGGATGCGCGCTTCACCAAAGGCCGGATGCAGTGCATAGGCGGCGCTGAGCAGCTCGAGCGCAGAGCGTGCGGTCACGGCACCGGTATCGTCGCTCTCGATCGCGGTGGCGCCTACCATGTACACGCCCTCCCCGCGCGGCACCACGTACAGCGGCAACCGCGGATGCAGCAGCCGTACCGGACGCTGCAGCTGCATCTCGCGCGATTGCAGCAGCAGCATCTCGCCACGTACACCCCGTAGCTCCGGCAGCGCCGCGCGCGCCGCGAGGCCTCGGCAGTCCACCACGGCTCGGCCGCGCCGCAGGGCAGTCTGGGTGAGCGCAGCGAGCTCGGAGTCTGGGACCTCGACGCCGCAGCGTAGCCTGCCGCCCAGTGCGCAGAATCGCTCGGACAGGTAGGGCAGCACGCGGCGCGGGTCCACGTGCGCCTCCTCGGACAGGTACAACCCCTGTTCGTAGCGTTCGGCGAGTTGCGGCTCCAGCTCGCCGATGCCGGCTCGCTCCAGGCGCTGATAGTGCCGCGTCGCTGCCGCGAAGCGCTCGAGCTCAGCGCGATCGCGCGAGGCCGCCACGACCAGCGTACCTGCGCTGCACAGGCCCGGATAGTGGCTGCGCCACCATGAGAGGCTCTCCATCCCCAGCTGCGCAATGAGCGGCTCACCGGCGTCGGCCAGCTCGCACCAGGGTGCCAGCATGCCGCCGGCGCACCATGAGCAGCCTCGCGAGCCGGAAGGCGGTGCGCCGCGCTCGAGCAGCTCCACCTCTACCCCACGAGCTGCCAGCTCCACGCCGCAGCAGAGGCCGGCGATGCCGCCGCCGAGGATGGTTACCTGCATGGCCATCTTCCCGTCACCATCGTTGCGCTTCAATCCGTACGAGCATCCGCACGGGCGTCTGCACGAGCGTCTGCACGAGCGTCTGTTGCCGGCACGTACAGCTCTCCGCCGGCTCGAAAGCGCTGCGCCATGTCGCGCATGCCCTGGTCGCGGTCCTGCTCGCGCTGCGCGCGCGCCGTGGCCGCCAGCTCATGCGAGATCTTCATGGAGCAGAACTTCGGTCCGCACATGGAGCAGAAATGCGCAAGCTTATGAGCCTCGCGCGGCATGGTCTCATCGTGGAA
>JASHPX010000356.1 GCA_030037905.1 Gammaproteobacteria bacterium | reverse complement strand
CGGCCACCACGGCCGCGAGGAAGCGCTGCGCGGCTGCCGAGCTGGTGGTGACCTGGCCCCGGGTGATCATATCCGTCGTAACTGCGCTCGTACCGTAGAAGGCGCGGTTGGCGGGCCGGTCGAACGCCAGCACCGTACCGTCGAGCGCCACGCCGGCAAACAGGCCACGCGAGCGCGAGTACGAATAGATTTCGGCCTGAATACCGGCCTCGGCCTCGCCCTGGCGGCCTACGGGACCTGCAGCCACCGAGGCATCCACGCCGAGCGTGAACTTGCCACGGGCGAAGTTCTGCACGCTGCGCTGGGTGACGAACACCAGTACCACGTCGGTGGAGGTGGCCCCGATCTGCCAGCCGACGCTGCCGCCGGCGAGCGTGATGAAGATCGGATCGCTGAAGCGGCCCTGCGCGTTACGCACGGTGAGCACCCCGTTGCCGTAGCGGCCCCCGAACAGGAAGGCGCCTTTGAGCACGTCCGGGATTACCGCGACGCCGTAGGCGCGCTGCATGAGCCAGTCGGGCACATTCTGGTCCGGCGTGGCGCGCAGCATGTCCAGCACCTCGGAGGCTGTGTCCAGGCGCGCGTCCTCGCGCGCGGCCGGCTGCGCCAGCGCACGGTTCAGGGGCAGCGCGATTGCTGCAATACACAGCAGCGCCGACAGGAACAGGTTTCGGTTCATCTTTCGCCTCCGGCCAGTATGGCCCAGGGGCGAATGATCCGTCAGTACCAGAAGGAAATAAAGAACTGCGCGACGGTGGCGTCCAGGTTGTAGAGCGGCTCGTGCCCAGGCCGGTCGTTCGTATAGAGCACGTCGCGGAAGTCCAGGTAGTTGATGATCATGCGCTCCATGTCCAGATTCACGGAGCCCTTGTCGATCCAGCTGGGCCAGCCCGGATGGAACTCGTAGGAGGCGCCCAGCTCGCCGGTGATGCTGTGGAACTGCGCCAGCTCGCGGTCGCGCGCCATGAAGTTCTGCGAATTCTCGTAGGGGAACAGATCGCTGTAGAAGGTGGCATGGCTCTGCCAGTAGTAGCGCGCCGAGGCGCTCAAGGTCCAGTTGCTGAAGGCGGTCTGCGTGTAGCCACCCTCCACCGTGTTCGCATCGATGCCCCAGGTGTCCGTGAAGAATCGGTAGCTGCCATCCAGGGCCGCGTGGATGGGCAGGTAGTACTTGATCTGCACGGAGGCGGCGTTGCTGGTGCGCGTGTCGGGATACTTCTCGGGCTCGTAGCTGTAGCCACGCGCCACCAGAGGATCCAGGAAGCGCACCGCGCGGTAGGGGCTGTGCAGGTAGCCGGAGCTCATGTCGGTCTCGAAGTTCAGGCCGAGCAGCATGTTGCGCGTCATGACCTGCGAGAGCCCCACGGCGTAGTTCTTGCGGTCGGCATCGGCGCGGAATGGCTGCACGACGCCCTTGTCCACCTTGCCGACCACGTCCCAGCCCTGCGTGTAACCGAAATTCACCGTGGTCAGATCGCCGAACATGGTCTGGCTGACGTTGAAGTAGGCGGTCTTGGAGTTGTAGTCCGGCTCGATGCTGCTGATGTAGCCGGCGCTGTAGAGGGTGTTGCCGTGCAGATAGTCCACGCCGAAATTCTGCTGCACGCGGTGTTCCTTGTAGGGACTCGCCTGCGTGACCACATCGATCGAGGCGCTCGAGATCATGTCCAGGTAGTACTGGTAGGACAGCGACACCGAGTCGTTGACTTTCTTGCGGATCAGAACCGACGGTCCCTGTACGGTGATGCCGCCGCCGGAGAAGAAGTGATACAGCAGATCGGTGCGGTCATCGGGCAGCACGTCGGCGCGGCCCGCGGCGATGACGGCGAAGGCGATCACGGGCAACCAGCGCCAGGAAGCGTGCCGCATCATGTTGCTCGCGGGTCTGCCGGCGCCGGTTCGGGACTAATTACAACCGCAGCCGCCACCGACGCTGCCGCTGGCCCCACGCGCCCCCTCGCGCACCTCGAAGACGTGCTCGAGATAGGTGCTGGCGATCGGATCGCGATCGAACGACATGATCGGATCGGCCAGATGCTCACGCTCGTAGGGCTTCACCCAGGGTTGCACCTGGCAGCCGGCGAGCAGACTGGTAGCGAGCAGCGCGGCCACGAATGACAGGCGGGGAGCCGATGCGCGCGCGCGCCGCGACGCGCGCGCCCCCGTGTGGGCTGGATGCTGCATGACGGGCGCCCTCCCGAGGCCTCATTCCTGCGTCAACGCGCGAATCTGGTTCAGATACTCGCCCTCGTCACCGGGCTTGTAGCCGTGGTGTACGTAGCGGATCTTGCCGTCGCGGTCGACGATGATGGTGCTGGGCATCCCCGAGACCTCGTAGAGCTTGCTGACCGTGCTCTTGGGATCCAGCAGGATCGGGAAGGTGACCGGGGTGCCCTTGAGGAACTTCTCGGCGTCCGCGGCGTTCGGTTCGACGTTCACACCGAGCAGCGTGAATCCGGCCGCCTGATAGGAGCGGTACAGCTGATCGAGGATCGGCATTTCCTGGCGGCACGGACCGCACCAGCTCGCCCAGAAGTTGATCAGCACGACCTGTCCCTTCAGGTCCGCGAGCGCCACGGGTTTGCCGGTGTTGGAGGTGAGCACGAAGTTCGGTGCCACCGCGCCGGGAACGATGTTGTCCGCCAGCGCCGATGCCGGCAACGCCGGTAACGCGAGGGCCAGCAGAACGCCGAGCAGCTTGACCTTGCCATTGACCATGCCATTGATCATGCGATTGCCACTGGGTGTCATGATTGTCTCCATTCGATGCATTGGGCACCGTCACTGAACATCGGGCACCGTCGCTAAAAGAACACGCTCATGCCGAGCGTCGCCTGCAGATTGTTGTTCAGCTTGTACACGCTGAAGATGTCGTCCCGGAACACCAGGTCCTGTACATCGATATGCAGGGCCAGCCAGTCCACCGGCAGCACCCGAAACCCGGCGCCGAAGTTCACCGCGAAGTTCTCATCGCCCGCGAAGTCGACGCTGCCGATTCCACCAATCACGTAAAACGCGCTCGTCATGGCCACATCATGACCAATGAAGATCTCACCTGGCAGCATGTTGTAACCCAGCGACAGGTCGTAATATGTGAAGCGTCTCTCAGCGTTGGAAAGCAGCTGAATTCCGCCACTCAACAACTCGTAGCTGGTCTCGCCGCCGCGCGCCTGGCCGTAGCTGCCCTCGAAGAAGAAGTCCTCGGTGATGTGATAGTCCGCTCGCAGTCCCTGCACCGGCTGTGCGCCGAAGTCCTCGATGGACAGAATGCCGTAATAGGCGCCGAGCTCGACGTCGCGCGCGCCGATGTGCGGCACGCTCACAGTGCGCCGCTGTACCTGCGGCTGCACGATCACCGGGGACTCGGCAGGCTGATCGCTGCCATCGGTAGCGCCGGCGCCGCCGCTGCTGCCGTTGGCCGCGTTGGCGGCGCTGGCGGAGTTGGCGGCGCTGCCGGTATCGCCGCCGTTGTC
>JASHPX010000355.1 GCA_030037905.1 Gammaproteobacteria bacterium | reverse complement strand
TGCAGTGACGGCCGTTTTCGCACGTGCGATCTGCGCCTGCGGTCGAATTAGCTTTACGGTATCTGTGCTGGAAACAGCCAGCTCGGCCACGCCCTGCCCTCGAAGCCCGGGCGCACTGTAGCACAGGAAGCTGCTAGGAGACGGTCGACCCGCGCGTTTTCCTTGCGCCAGATCGCGGCGGCGCAGGGGAGTGCGCCGGCGGCGGCTGCACGGACGACTGCTGCATAGATGGCTGCCGCACGGGCGGCTGCCGCACAGGCGGATCGCCGCTGGAGCGGCGCTCGGATTGCTCTGCGGCTGCACGCGCCTGCTTCTGGCGCTGCGCGATCTCGGCGAGCATCAGCTCGAGCCATCCGCTGAGCGCACGCATGGCGCGCCTCAAGTGCCCGAGCTGCTCGGGCCGGAGGCTGCCCTCGTGGTCCGAGCCTGCGCGGGCGTGGGCTCCAGATCCGTGAGCACCTTCTGTGGCGTCTTGGAATTGTCGTTGCTGGGATCGTCGGCGCCATCCCAATCCGCGCCCACCGGAATGCGGTTCTGTACCTTCGGTGCGGCGGCCAGCACCGCGGTGACACCCGCGGGCGCCTGCGTGCCGGTCACCGGTACGGGAAGCCCACGCGGCTCAGCGGCGACCGCAGCGACCGCCTCCCAATCGATCTGGCGGTCAGCGCTCTGCAGGTCGCGCCGCAGCCGCAGCGACAGCAATCTCGTCAGCAACCGCTGCCGCTCGTGACTCCAGTCGCGCCGGTCATCCTTCAACACCGGATAGGCCTGCAGGTACAGCTGCTGATCGCGCCAGCCGAACAGGAACGGTTGATTGACGACACGGACCGGGGTGCCCACGGGCACCATCTGGAAGAGCTTCTCGATGTCCTCGGGATAGAGGCGCACGCAGCCGTGACTCGAGCGCAGTCCGATGCCATACGGCTGGTTGGTCCCATGGATCAGATACGTCGGCCAGCCGAGACGGAACTCAAACTTGCCCAGCGGGTTATCCGGTCCTGCGGGAACCACGGCCGGATACAGGACACCGGTGTCCTTGTAATGATCGCGGCGCAGTGCGAGCGTCGGACGCCAGACCGGATTCCTCACGCGCATCGTCACGTGCGTCACGCCCTCCGGCGTGGTCCAGCCGGCCTTGCCGATGCCAATCGGATAGGTATAGACGGTGACGGGATCGCCGGGCTTGCGGTGCGGATAGTAGTAGAGACGCAGCGCCGCCACGTCGATGACGATGCCCTCGCGAGGAGCCGCCGGCAGCACGAACTGCGTGGGTACGACGACCTTGGTGCCGGCTTTGGGAATCCAGATGTCGACGCCCGGATTGGCATTGGCGATCTCGTTGAAGCCGACATTGAAGCGTCGCGCAATGTCCAGCAGCGTATCCTGCTGGCGCGCGATGGTGATCTGCACCGTGCCGACCACGTCGTCGTCGGCATGCGCCAGCACGAACTCATGCGTATCGATCGGCTCGGCCAGTTGCGGCTTGGGCGGTGGCGGCGGAGCGACCACGTGCACCACGGGCGGGGGCGGCACCGGGCGTGATCCAACCAGTGCGCAGCCGCCGAGTAACAGCAAGCATGCGGCCAGCGCCGCGAAACGAGGGCGTCGGGGAAGTGTCATGAGGCGATTCTAGAGGAGTACGGGCTGAATGGGCAGTTCGCTCGCCGGTGCGACGCCTGCGCCCGAGCCGGCGCCCGCGGCTGCGGCCGCGGCCGCAGGCGGAAAATGTCGTGCCAGCAGCCGCGCCACGCCAGCCACGCCTGCCAGCGAGCCCTCGGAGTAACGTCCGTCGCGATACAGCGACTCGATCTCACGGCACACGCCCTGCCACTCCTCGGGGGTGACGTGCGCGCTGATGCCACGGTCGGCGACGATCTCCACTGCGCGGTCGGCACGCAGTACGTAGATCAATACGCCGTTACTGTGGTGCGTGTCCCAAAGATGCAGATGGGCAAACAAACGTACGGCCCGGGCACGTGCCGTCAGGTCATGCCACAGCGCTGCAAATGGCAGTGCCGTCTCGATCGCGAAACGGATCTCGCCGCAGTGCTGCGCGTCGGTCTGCCGCACGGCGTGCTCGATCTGCGCCAGCACCGCGGGTGTGAACAGGGCACGCGTCCCTGCGCGCGTGCAGCACAAGTGCCGCACCACGCGCCGCAGCCGCTGCCAGGCAGATCTACCAGCTGCCCGATGCGCCACCGCCACCGAAACCTCCGCCACCGCCGCTGAACCCACCGCCGCCCAAGCCGCCGCCGAAGCCACCGCCCAGGCCGCCGCCACCGAAGCCGCCGCCCCAGCCTGCGCCGAGCCCTCCCCATGCACCGAGGCCGCCGAACGGCCCGCCGAATCCGCCGAATCCGCCGAAGGGGCCACCGCCGCGTCCACTACGACCGCCACTGCTCCAGCCGCCGCTGGCAAACCCAAACAGCAGCGAGCCGAGCAAGGCCAGCACGCCGGCGCCGATCGCGAATGCGAATATCTGCGTGAGCAGCAGAGCGAGCAATCCGGTGCCGGCTCCTGTGAGCACCGCGCCGACGGCCCGCCCGAACATCACGCGCAGCACGCTCGCGCCGATGAGCGCCGCGATGAACAGCGGCAGTACGGCACTCCAGGGCTGCTTGCTCGCGCCCTGCCAGTGCTGATCGGGTGGCGGCAACGCCTCCCCGTCGATCAGTCCCATCATCTGATCCACTCCGGCACTGATCGCGGCGAAATACTGCCCCTGTCGCAGCAGCGGCACCATCGTGTTCTCGATGATGTGATTGCTCGCCACGTCGGTGAGCACTCCTTCGAGCCCATAGCCATTCTCGATGCGCACGGTGTGATCGTTCTTCGCGATCAGCAACAGCGCCCCATCGTCCACGCCCTTGCGCCCGAGCTTCCAGGCCTCCACGACGCGGATCGAGTACTGCTCGATCGCCTCGGGGGCCGTGGTCGGCACCAGCAGCACGGCGATCTGGGAGCCCTTGCGGCTCTCGAAATCAGCGAGGCGCTGCTCGATCTCGGCCTGCTGACCCGCGGTCAAGGTGCCGGTCAGATCGGTGACGCGCGCGTTGAGCGGTGGAATCGGCTGCAGCGATTGCGCCGGCGCGATAACGCTCGCGGCCGCGCAGAGCAACACCGACGCCG
>JASHPX010000354.1 GCA_030037905.1 Gammaproteobacteria bacterium | reverse complement strand
AGCGCCGCCCCAGCGCCGCCCAGTGCTCCTTCAGCGCCTCAGCGCCTCAGCGCCGCGCGCGCGTTGCGCGCACGGCGTTCAGCCGCTCTCGCGCCCGATAGATACGCATCTCCACCGCCTTGGCATTCAAGCCCAGCACCTCGGCGGCCTCCTGATGTGACAGTCCCTCGAGGGCGGTGAGCAGCAGGGGCTCCTTGAGTGAGCGGGGCAGGGCCGACAGTGAGCGCTCCAGATGCTCGAGCTCCTGCCCAGTCGCTGCCGAGCTCTCGGGCCCAGCCGCTGTATCAGGCAAATCGATCTCCTGCGCCTCATCGCTGCTCAGGCGCGCGAAGACGCGGCGCACGGCCTCGCGGCGCGCACGGTCGCGACACTTGTTGAGTGCGATGCGACGCAGCCAGATGTCGAAGGGACGCGCGGTCTGATAGCGCGCGAGTGCGAGCCACGCGGAAAAAAAAGTATCCTGCAGCACGTCGTAGGCATCATCGGCATTGCCCACGTAGCGCCGCACGAAGCGATAAGCCCACTGCTTGTGGCGGCCCATCAGGTGCGCGAAGGCGGTATCGTCACCGCTCAGCGCACGTTTGACCAAGGCCGCATCCGTCTCCCCCCCGGTATCGGTCAACGCGTATCCGTCATCAGTGCCGCGACGACTTTTTCGTCGAATATCGCCTGCTGCGGCGGCGTCAGCACGGCGCGCAAACTCAGGACGTACAATACCGTCTGCCTCTGCAGCTCGCCCACCTGGGTCTTGAGGTCATCGATCGACTTCTCGACCGCGGGGCCGAATCCCATCTCCTCGGCGAGCGCGTTGCTCAGCTCTACATTGGCCTCTTCGATGTGCGCGCGCAGTACGGTGCGCGTATGGGCGTAGCGCTGGTCGATGGCGTTGATTTGCTGCTTCTGTTGACTGGTCAGTCCCGTCAGGCCGCGGCGCGACAGCTCGTCGACTGCGGCACGCAGCGGTCGCGCCGGCGGATACAGACTCGCATCCAGGCGGTTGACGCCGACCCAGACCCCGACGAAACCCGCGATACCCGCCAGCAGAACCGTGAGGATCAGCTGGCGCTGAAAGGGAGTCACGGCCCGCTCGCGAGCAGGCTCGAGGGCGCCAGCGACGCATCCTCGCCCAGCACGACCGCCTCGCTCGCCCCGGTGCTCTGCCGGTGCTGCGCGCTGGCGACGCCAACGCCCAGTCCGACGATCAGAGCACAGGCTGTGACCACGGCGCTCACGGGCAGGGCGCTACGGTTGTTGGCGCGCTCCCGATGAGCCCTGATCCGCGACAGCACGTCCTGCTCGAGTCTCTCCAGTGAAGCTTGAGTGGCCATTTCGCCGATGATGTCTCCGCCGCGCTGGCACCGCGGCTGCACTGCCAGGCAGCTATGCAAATCATAGAAACGACACGCCGGCGGATCAAGACGAGGGTGCTCACCCGCGCTCGATGCCAACCCGCTGTGATTCTCAAGGGAAACATACGCAGGGGAGGGGCGGAACCCTCGCCCTGTCCGGGGCCTCCGGCGCGTGCCCCGAGCCGGCGTGCTGCACTGCGTCGGTCCGGATGGCAGGCGGTGAGCCCGCCGAGCGGTGAGGCCTGCTGGCGGGGCGTGCAAGGGAGCCCCGGATTGGCGCAAGGTGTGCGTGCGGCCGCTACACGTTCATGCGAGCATGGGGACCCGCGCGCCCGTAGCTCAGTTGGATAGAGCATCAGGCTTCGAACCTGAGGGTCGGGGGTTCGAATCCCTCCGGGCGCGCCATCAAAGCCGCACCCTTGACGGCGCCCATACCTTCGGCGAACGTGTCGCGCATAACAACGACCCGGTGGAGATCCCGTCATGACCCTCGCCACTGCCGCTCCCTGGGTACGGGGGGCTGCCCGCACCCGCACCCGCGCTGCCCGCCCCTCCGCTGCCCGCCCCTCCGCTGCCTGCACCCCCGTTCGCGTTGCCTGCGCTCTGGGCGCTCTGGGACTGCTGGGCGCCGGGTGCCTGCCGGCCCTCGCCGCGCCATCCGAGGTCACCGTGAACGCCGCGCGGGCATTCCCCGAGAGCATTACCTCTACCGCCTCCGGCGAAGTCATCTTCGGCAGTCTTGCCCAGCCGACGATCTTCCGCGCGCCGCCAGGCAGCGGCACGGCCGAGCCCTGGATCCGTCTGAAGGACGGCGGTCATGACACGAGCCTGGGCGTGCTGGCCGATACGGCGTCGAACACGCTGTGGGTGTGCGTACGCATGCCCAACGCCCCAGCTCCCGCAGCGGCAGGCGGTGCCGGGCGCCAGGGACTGGCGCCCTCCCACAGCGTGCTACGTGCTTTCAATCTGCGCACTGGACGGGTACGCGCGAGCTACCGCCTGCCCGGCGTTACGAGCCTCTGCAATGACATCAGCATTGCGCCGGATCGCAGCGTCTTCGTCAGTGACACGACCAACGGCCGTGTGCTGCGACTCGACCGGCACGCGGGCAAGCTCGACATCTGGCTGCACGATCCGCGGCTGGTGGGCATCGACGGGCTCACGTTCCTCGGGCCCGCGCTCTACGTGAACAATGTGCAGACCGGACATATCTACCGTCTGCCGATCGGATCGGACGGCAAGGCGGGTGCGCCGGTCGACATCGCTCTGTCGCAGCCGCTGCAGGGGCCGGACGGCATGCGCGCGGCGAAAGGCAAGATCTACGTCGCTGAGAACCGCGCCGGGCGCATCTCGGCGCTGACGATCGATGGTGATCAGGCCACCGTTCAGGTGATCAAGGACGGCTACCAGATGCCCACGGCCGTCTCGCCGGTCGGGGGAGTGCTGTGGGTCGGAGAATCCAAGCTCAACTACCTGTTCGATGCGAAGCTGCGCGGGCAGGATCCGGGACCCTTCAAGGCCTACGCGCTCCCGCTCCCATGAGCGCAGGGAGCCGGCAGAGCCGGCAGCACGTTTGCGCGCCCATGCAGCGACTCGCCCGAGTACGCCTATGAGAGTGCATTTCGTTCTACACGAGGCCTTCGAAGCGCCCGGCGCATACGAAACGTGGGTCGATGAGCGCGGATATGAGGCCGCTTATTCGCGTCTGTACGCCAATGAACCGCTCCCGCAGTCGGTTGAAGGCATTGATCTGTTGGTAGTGATGGGAGGGCCGCAGTGCCCCTCGACCACCCAAGGAGAGTGCGCGCACTTCGACGCTGCCGCCGAGCGCGCGTTGATCGCGAAATGCGCGGCTGCTGACAAAGCCGTCGTGGGCGTATGCCTGGGATCACAGTTGATCGGCGAGGCCTTCGGCGCCAGGTACGAGCACAGCCCGGAAAAGGAGATCGGCAAGTTTCCCGTGACGTTGACGCCCGACGGCAAGGCAAATCCGAAGTTCGCACACTTTGGCGACACCCTGGAGGTTGGACACTGGCACAACGATATGCCGGGCCTGACTCCAGACGCCAGGATCATCGCCTACAGCGAGGGATGCCCTCGCCAGATCATCGAATATGGCGATCTCGTCTATGGTTTCCAGTGCCACATGGAGTTCACCCCCGAGGTGATCGAGTCGCTGATCGGCGCTTCCGAGCGTGAGCTCACGCAGCTGGCCGCTCATCGGTTCGTGCAGCCGCCCGATGTTCTGCGCGCCAACGACTATGTCACGATGAACCAGAAACTGTTTGGCTTCCTCGACAGGCTCATGCAGGCGTACGCCGCACCGAAGCCCGGCGCGCACTCCGGAGCGCGCGGCGCGAGCGCGCGCCCCAGCGCGCGCACCCGGGCGACCCTCAGCGGCTCTGGGGGTGACTGAGCGCCCACACGTAGGCGGCCACCGCGGAGACCTGCCGGGCGTCGAGCTGTGCGCCGCCCTTGGCCGGCATGGGGCTGCGATACTGCTTGGGTTGCGGCACGCCTGCGGTGATGGTTCTGGCGATGCCCCGATAGCTGCCGTCGCTCCACAGCCACTGATGCGCGGTCAGCGGTGGACCCAGCGGCGTGCCTTGCCCATCGCTGCCATGGCAGCCGGTGCAGGACGCCGCGGCGACCTGTCCGTGATAGATGCGATCGCCGAGCTGCACCATGGCCCGTGTGGCACCGGCGGGCACGGCCAGAGTGGCACCCGCACCGGTGCCGGCACCGGTGCCTTCGGACGGCTGCGCATTGGCCGCGCCGATCGCGCCGAGCGGAGTGGAGGGATCGGGGCACGGCGGACCGACCGGCGCTTCCGCGGCGGCTGTGTCGCCCGATCCCGTTTCGCCGGATCCCGCAACATAGGTGATGCGATAGATCCTGCCGGCCACGTCATCCGCCACGTAAAGCGCTCCATCGGGTCCGACGGCGAGGCCTGCGGGACGATGCGCTGCCTGACCGGGTTGCGCGACGATTTGCGAGAACCCGCTGGCGAAGATCTGGCAGGCGCCCGAGCTCTT
>JASHPX010000353.1 GCA_030037905.1 Gammaproteobacteria bacterium | reverse complement strand
CGGCGGCTGGGGGGGCGGCGGCGCCGCAGCCGCCGAGCGCAAAGGCCGCGCCGACGAGCAGGGCCGCGAGCGCCCGCGCGCTCACGACTTGAGCACCACCTCTTCGGGCGCATGCACGAAGTAGCCCTGGATGTACTGCACGCCCAGCTGCCACACGACAGCCATGGTATTGGCGTCCTCGATGCGCTCGGCGACCGTCTGTACGTTGTGCGCCCGGGCCGCATCCACGATCACGCGCACGCGCTGCTGCAGCTCGGGATTGCCGGTCAACCCCTGCATCAGCGAGCCGTCGATCTTGACGAAGTCCAACGGCAGCTTGGTGAGCAAGCCCTGCGAATCACGCCCGGAGCCGAAGTGCTCGATCGCGAAGCGCACGCCGCGCTCGCGCAGCCCCTTCACGACCTCCAGGGTCTGCTGTGGCTGCCGGCCGGCGACCTCCTCGGTGATCTGCAGGCACAGGCGCTTGGGATCGGCGTGCGTGGATTTCAGCTGCAGCTCCAGCCACGGCAGCAGCGAGGTGTCGAGCGCGCTGTCGCGCGACAGACGCACGAACAGCAGGTCGGGCTTGCGCTTCGCCGCAAACGAAAGCGATGCCCCGATGACCCACCGGTCGATGTTCTTCAGCAGGTCATTGCGCGCCGCCGCCGGCAGGAATTCCGAGGGCAGCACCTCCTTGCCCTGGGAGTCGAGCATACGGATCGCCACGTCGAACATCTTCTGCTGACCGCCGCCGAGCGCCGCGATCGGCTGTTGATTCAGCCGGAAGCGGTTCTCCATCAGCGCCGCCTTGATGTGCCTGACCCAGATCTGATCGTAGGCCTGCACGCGTGTATCGTTATCGGCCCGATCCACGGTGATGACCTGGTTGCCGCCGCGCTCGCGGCCGCGGCGCAGCGCCTCGAGCGCGTCCTTCGCGGTGGCGTTGAGGCTCGGATTGGTGAGCGGCACCACGCCCACGCCCACCGTGCAGGTGGCGTGCAGCGTGTGGCTGTCGACCTGGAAGACCTGGCGCCTGACGCGCTCGATCAGATTCTCGCACCAGGCCTCCACATCGCGCTGGTTGCCGCGCTCGAGCAGCAACAGCAGCGTCGTGCCGCCGAAGTGGCCGGCGAGGTCGTGCGGTCCGATCATGGAGCGCACGATGTTGGCGAAGGCGATGAGGAACTGCTCGCTCGCGAGCACCCCCACCTCGCGCTCGATGGCCGAGAACTTGTCGGGCCGAACGCAGGCGAGATAGCGAAGCCCCCCGGCCACGGGATGCTGCAGCCGGTCCTGCAGCGCCGTGAGCAGGTGCCGCCGCGTAGGCAGCCCGGTTCCCGGGTCGCTCTGCATGGCGGTCTCCAGCTCGCGCGCCAGCTGCTCATCGTCGCGCTTCTGGGCCGCGACGATGAGCCGCACGCTCGGCGCGCCATCGAACTCGCCGCTCGTGAGCGTGAGCGTCAGCGGAATGACCGAACCATCGCCGAGTACCGCGCCGGCCTTCAGCGGATGATTGCTCCAGTGTCCCTGCAGGCAGGCGGTCTGCGCCGCCCTGAGGGGTGCCTGGGTGGAATCATCGAACAGATCCATGACCGGCTGGCCGACCAGGCCCGTGGCCTCCACGAAGCCGAACAGCTCGAGCCAGGAAGCATTGGCGTCGACCAGGATGCCTTCCTGTACCTGCGCGATCGCATCGTTGGAGCGCTGCAGGACCACCTCGAGTTGACTGCGGTAGTCCTGCGAGGCACGCAGCGTCGCGTTGAGCGTGCGCTCCAGGCGGAAGGAATGCAGCTCGCGCGCGATGACCGCGTGTACGCGTGAGGGCTGTTGCAGCGATACCGTGTCGCGTGCCCCCTGTCCCATGTCCTCGGCGATGCGCTGTTCGTCGACCTGCTCGCGGATGGCGATCAGCGGCAGGATGCTCGATACCTGATCACGCGCGGCGGCGATCCTGCGGATCTCGTCTGCGGCGCGCGGGCAGCACAGCAGCAGCTCCGGGTTGAGCTGCTCGAGAGCCTCCGGCAGATCCTGCAGCGCCGGGATCCAGGTGCAGTGCGCGGCGATGCCCGCTCGACGCAGCAGCGCGTTGAGCGCCTCCACGGGATCGCGCGCCGCGCTGTGCACGATCAGCGGAACCGCCGTGGTATCGTCCAAATATCCCTCCACAAGAGGCGCCCGGATTCTAGCATCAGCGCTTCGCTCGACTGTGAAGCGTATCTGCTGCGAACGTGCCGCGCTGTGATGCGGATTCCGGCTCAGTACGCCGCGTCGTCGAGGCTCTCCCGTGGGCTCTTCCGTGGGCTCTCCCGTAGGCTTTCCCAGGGCGCGGGGGCGATCAGCGTCTTCGCCGGGGCCCCGCGCGTCTCACGCGCCAGGCGCGGCACGAGGTAGCCGGGCAGCTGCGCGGCGAGCTGCGCCAGGAGCTGCCGGCCGCGGCTCTCCTGCACCTCGAAGTGCGCGGCGCCACGCACCGGATCGAGCAGGTGCAGGTAGTAGGGCAGCACGCCGGCGGACCACAGTGCCTCGGAGAGCGCGTGCAGAGCGCCAACCGAGTCGTTCACGCCGGCCAGCAGTACCGACTGGTTCAGCAGCGTCGCGCCGGCCGCGCGCAGGCGGGCGGTGGCCGCGCGCACCGAGGCGTCGATTTCGTTCGCATGGTTGCAATGAAGCACCACGATGCATGGCCAGGGGAGCGAAGCGATCCAGGCGCCCAGATCCGCATCGACGCGCTCGGGCAACACCACCGGGGTGCGCGTGTGCAACCGCAGGCGCCGCAGGTGCGCGATGTTGCGCAAATCATCCGTGAGCCGCCGCAGTCGCGAGGTGCCGAGCGACAGCGGATCGCCGCCCGAGAGGATCACTTCCTCGATGGAGCTATCGGCGGCGATGACCGTGAGTGCTGCCGCGACGTCGGCGTGATCCGGGTAGGCAAACTCGCGCCGGAAGCAGTACCGGCAGTGCACCGCACAAGCTCCCGTGGCGATCAGCAGCGCTCGTCCGCGATACTTGTGCAGCAATGCGGGTGCGCGCTGCGTGGCCTGCTCGCCGAGCGGATCGGCGCTGTAACCGGGCTGCTCGATCAATTCGCGCGCGCCGGGCAGTACCTGCAGCAGCAGCGGGTCGCGCGGATCCCCGCGACGCATGCGGCGCAGGAAGCCGCGCGGTACGAGCACGCGGAAACGACCCGCGGCCTCGAGGGCGGCGAGCGCCATGCGCGGATCGAGCTGCAGCAGGCGGCACAGCTCGGCGGGGTCGGTGATCGCCTGCGCCAGCTCTCGCTGCCAGGCATCGGAGCTGGCAGTTGCGGCAGCAGCGGCGGCGGTGACCTCGGCCGGCTGGCGGGGGGTGTGTGATGCCGTTATCATACGCGCCCTTTTTGCAGGGCCGTCATTGTGCGGCCGCCCCCGGCGGAAAATAAATGGCCAGCTATTCGACCAACGAATTCAAGTCGGGTCTGCGCATCATCATCGACGGCGATCCCTGGTCGATCGTCGAGAACGAGATGGTCAAGCCAGGCAAGGGGCAGGCATTCAACCGGGTGCGCATCCGTAACCTCAAGACCGGACGCGTCATCGAGCGCACCTTCAAATCCGGTGAAAGCGTGGAGGCGGCCGATGTCATGGACGTCGACATGCAGTACCTCTACAGCGACGGCGAGTTCTTTCATTTCATGGTGTCCGAGACCTTCGAGCAGCATGCGGCCAGCAAGACCGTCGTGGGCGATAACGCGCAGTGGCTCAAGGATGGGACCCTGTGCATCGTGACCCTGTGGAATGGCGTGCCCATCGTCGTGACCGCCCCGCCGCATATCGAGCTGAAGGTGGTCGAGACCGACCCGGGTGTGCGCGGGGATACCGCCACCGGCGGCCAGAAACCCGCCAAGCTCGAGACCGGCGCCGTGGTACGGGTGCCGCTGTTCATCAACGAGGGCGAGGTCATCCGCGTCGATACGCGCACCGGCGCCTACATCTCGCGCGGCAAGCAGTAGCCGGGCGCGGGCGATATCCGTCGGTCAGGCGATATCCGTCGGGAACGCGATCACCTCGCGGATGTCCCGCGCGCCCACCCGCAGCATCAGCGCGCGGTCGAACCCCAGCGCGACCCCGGCAACCGGCGGCAGACCATGCGCCAGCGCCGCGAGCAGCCGCTCGTCGATCGGGTGCACGGGCAGCGAGCGACGCCGGCGCTCGCGCTGCTCGTTCTGGAAGCGCGCACGCTGCTCCGGCTCGTCGGCGAGCTCTTCGAAGCCGTTGGCCAGCTCGACGCCGCGGTAATAGAGCTCGAAGCGCAGCGCGTGGCTCCGGTCCGCCGGGTCCAGGCGCGCCAGCGCCGCCTGGCTGGCTGGATAGTGATGCAGCAAGCAAGGATGCTCATGGCCCAGACGCGGCCCCAGCGCCGCGCCCATCAACCAGTCGAGCAGCTCCTCGCGTATACATCGCTGCGCGAGCGCCAGTTCGAGCCCGTGCGCCGCGCTCAGCCTCTGCAGCGCTGCATCGTCGAGCCGTGTCGGATCCACCCCCAATTCGCGCTCGAAGGCCCGCGCGTACGTGAGCTCCTCTGCCGGCGTATCCGCCGCCAGACCGATGAGCTCGCACGCCAGCTGCGCAGTCTCGAGCATCATCTGCTGCAGCCCAAAGCCGAGCCGATACCACTCGATCAGCATGAATTCGGCGTTGTGCAGCCGGCTCGTCTCAGCGCCGCGAAATACGTGCGAGAGCTGATAGATATCACCGCTGCCGGCGGCGAGCAGCCGCTTCATCGCATACTCGGGCGAGGTGCTCAGGAACAGCGTGTCTGATCCGTTCAGGTGCGCCTCGGCGCAGTGCAGATTCGGCTCGCTCACCGCGCAGCGCACGAGCGCGGGCGTGTCCACCTCGAGCACGCCGCGCGCGGCGAAGAAGCGCCGCGTGGTTTCGAGCAGCTGCGCGCGCAGCCGCAGCGTCGCCAGCGGCGCGCTGGGCCGCCACGGCACCTCGCGCTCGCTGCCCGCTCCTCCGGCACCGTTTGGGGGTGTGCTCATGAGATTGCGGCGACCCTCATGAGCTTCCGGCAAGCCCGACGCGCGGCGTGCGCAGCCGTCCGAGCGCTTCACCGACTTTGACCGCGCTTCCCGGCGAGCGCGTGGTATCCCAATCGACGCTGCCCTCGGGCAGCAGCAGGATCACGGTGGAGCCCATGTTGAAGCGGCCCAGCTCCGCGCCGCGCGCCTGCCATGCGTCCACGCCGGTGCTCGCCTCCAGCTGATGCATTCGCCCTGCCCCCCTCGGCCCCTGCGTCTCGTGAGCGCCGTCCGGAGCCGCCCGCCGCCAGGGGGTCACCTCTCCATGCCAGACGGTGCTCATGCTGCCGACGAACAGCGCGCCCACCAGGATCACCGCGAAGGCTCCGAGGTCCGATTCGAACAGGCATACGACCCGCTCGTTGCGCGCGAACAGCCGCGGCACACGCGCAGTCGTGGCTGCATTGACCGAGAACAGCCTACCGGGCACATGCCAGGCGGCGCACAGGCGCCCGCCCAGCGGCATGTGCACGCGGTGGTAGTCGTACGGCGCCAGATACAGTGTGGCGTAGGCGCAGCCGCGCAGCCGCTCGCTCCAGCGCTCATCGCCCGCGAGCAGCGCCGTGAGACTGTAGCGGTGACGCTTGGCCTGCAGCAGCTGCGAGGCGGCGCCATCCAGCGAGGCCGCGATGCTCAGCGTGCCGTCGCATGGCGCCAGCACGCTTGCGGGATCGGGATCGAGGGGGCGCAGCTGCGGCCGCAATGCGCGCGTGAAGAACGCATTGAAGCTCTCGTAGCACAGCGGGTCGGGCTCGAGCGCCTCACTCGTGCGCGGCCGATAGCGGCGCACGAACGCTCGGATGAGACGGTTTTTCAGCCAGCCGCTGCGCGCACGGCTGGCCGCATACACCAGCCGACAGAGCAAATGATGCGGCAGCAGGTACTGCAGCGTGACGAACAGCCGGTCCACCGCGCGGGTCCCGGAAGCGTGGCGCTACGGCAGCGCTGGGGCGTGACGGCGCGGCGCCGGCGCGCGGCGCCTAGAGCCGCCCGCTCGCGGCGATGTGCCGCAGGTCGGCCGTCAACGCCGGCGCGGAGAACGGCGGGGTGAACACGGCAGCCAGTCTGCCGCGTGTATTGAGCAGGTAGAGAGTGGCCGTGTGGATCATCGTGTAACTGCCGTCCGGCAGGTATTCGCGCTGTGCGCTCGCGTGCAGGCTGTGCAGCAGCGGCTCGAGGGCCGCCTGCGCGCCGCGCACTCCGATGAAATGCGGGCTGAAGGCAGACAGGTAGGTGCGCAGCACGGGTGCGTTGTCGCGCTCCGGATCGATGGTGACGAACACCACTTGCCGATGCGGCATCGCGTCGGCCGGAATCTGAGCGAGCGTCGCGAGCGTGAGCGGGCAGATATCCGGGCAGTTGGTAAAGCCGAAGAACAGCAGCGTGGGATGACCGCGCAGGCTCGCGAGGCTGAAGTCGTGTCCGGCCAGATCGGTCAGGTGAAACTGCGCAACCGGCGTGGCGCGCGGCAACCAGGTGCCGGCTCCCAGCGACACGGTGGCAGGCGCCAGCAATTGTGCGAGCATTACTCCACAGGCCACTGCGGCGGCACCCACCAGCGCCCACAGCAGCAGGGTTCCACGTTTCATGCGCCGATTATTGCACACGACTCGCGGCGTACGCGGCGCCGCCGTCAGTGCGCGCGACGGGGGTCGCAGACGCGCGCCGCCGACGATTGCGGGCCTGCTGAGCTCCAGCGCGAGACGCCTTGCGCGGGCTGGGCTGCACTACGGGCACGGCACGGACAACGCGCGCGACGAGGCGGCCGCGTTGCTCCGGCATGCGCTGCGCTTGCCGATCACCCTCGAGGCAGCGCGGCTGCGCGCAGCGGTGTCGACGCAGGGCCGTGCGCGGCTCGAGGAACTGCTGCAACGGCGCATCCGCGAGCGCATCCCCGCCGTCTATCTGACGCATCGCTGCTGGTTCGCTGGGCTGCCGATGTACGTGGATGCGCGCGTGCTGATTCCGCGCTCGCCACTCGCGGAGTTGATCGAGCGGCGCTTCGCTCCGTGGATCGCGCTCGAGCGCGTGCGCCGCGTGCTCGATTTGGGCACGGGCTGCGGCTGCATCGCGATCGCATGCGCGCGAGCCTTCCCGCGGGCGGGGGTCGATGCGGCGGATGTGTCACGCGATGCCCTCGATGTGGCGCGGATCAATGTGCATCGCCACCGATTGAGCGCGCGGGTGCGGCTGCGCCACTCCAGTCATTTCGGCGGACTGCGCGGCGCGCGCTACGATATCATCGTGAGTAATCCTCCCTATGTCGGGGAGGTGGAGCTGCAGAGTCTGCCCGCGGAGTACCGGCATGAGCCGCGCGTGGCCCTGGCAGCCGGCAGGGACGGCCTGGACGCGGTGCGGATCATATTGCGCGATGCAGCGGTCCACCTGAATCCAGGTGGGATCCTGGTCGTCGAGGTAGGCAATTCGCAGGCGGCGCTCGAGCGCGCTTTTCCCCGCCTGCCCTTCGTCTGGCTCTCGTTCCGGCGCGGTGGCGGCGGGGTGTTCCTGCTCGCTCGCGAGCAGCTGGCACAAGCGCATGCGAGGCGCAACTGAGCAATGGCAGGCAACACGTTCGGCAGAGTCTTCACGGTGACCAGCTTTGGCGAGAGCCATGGGCCGGCGCTCGGTTGCGTCGTGGACGGCTGTCCTCCCGGGCTCGCTCTGGCCGAGGCGGATCTGCAGCGCGATGTGGACCGGCGGCGCGCGGGCACCTCGCAGTTCGTCAGCCAGCGGCGCGAGACCGATACGGTGCGCATCCTTTCCGGCGTATTCGAGGGCCTCACCACCGGTGCACCCATCGGCCTCGTTATCGAGAACGTCGATGCGCGCTCGCGCGATTACGAGCGGCTGCGCGATCGCTTCCGGCCAGGTCATGCCGATTACACCTATCAGCAGAAGTACGGCCTGCGCGATCACCGCGGCGGTGGCCGCTCCTCCGCGCGCGAGACGGTGATGCGCGTGGCCGCCGGCGCCATCGCCCGCAAGTACCTCGCCGAGCGGCTGGATGTGCGCATTTACGGCTATCTCAGCCAGATCGGCCCCTACCGGCTCGAGCCGCGCGATCCTGCGGCCGCCTACGCCAACCCATTCTTCTGCCCCGATCCCGAGCAGCTGCCACAGCTCGAGCAGTTGCTCTGGGATCTGCGCGCGGCCGGTGACTCGATCGGCGCTCGCGTCACGGTGTGCGCCGAGGGGGTCCCGCCGGGGCTGGGAGAGCCGGTGTTCGACAAGCTGGATGCCGATCTCGCGCATGCGATGATGGGCATCAACGCGGTCAAGGCCGTAGAGATTGGCGATGGGGTCGCGGTGGCCTTTCAGCGCGGCAGCGAGCATCGCGATGAGCTGACTCCCACGGGATTTGCATCCAATCACTCCGGCGGAACCCTCGGCGGCATATCGTCCGGACAGGCAATCCTGGTGCACCTGAGCCTCAAGCCGACCTCGAGCATCCAGGTTCCCGGCCGCACCATCGATCTGGATGGACAGGCCGTGGAGGTCGTGACCACCGGTCGCCACGATCCCTGTGTGGGACTGCGCGCCGTGCCGATCGCCGAGGCGATGCTGGCGCTGGTGCTGATGGATCACCACCTGCGCCATCGCGCGCAGAACGCCGAGGTGCGCTCGCGCACGCCGGATATCACACGGGCGGCAAATCCCGCTGGGGAGCAGCCGCGCCAGCCGCAGCAGCCGCCAGCGAAACCGCCACGATGAGCAGGGCCTGGCGTGTGGCGGTGGTCGGGGCGACGGGCCTCGTAGGCGAGACGATGATCCGGGTGCTCGAAGAGCGGCACTTTCCGGTTGCGGAGCTGTTCCCGCTCGCGAGCAACCGCTCGCTGGGCCGCAGCGTGCAGTTTGGGGGACGCGAGCTGCCGGTGCTCGAGCTGGCGGGCTTCGATTTCGCGCGCGCGCAGATCGGGCTGTTCTCGGCCGGCAGCGAGATCTCGGCCGAGCACGCGCCCAAGGCGGCGGCGGCCGGCTGTATCGTCATCGACAACACCTCGCAGTTTCGTTACGACGAGGACATCCCGCTGGTGGTGCCGGAGGTCAATCCGCGCGCCATCTCGCAATACCGGCAGCGGCGCATCATCGCCAATCCGAACTGCTCGACCATTCAATTGGTCGTGGCCCTCAAGCCGCTGCACGACGCCGCCGGCATCGAGCGCATCAACGTCGCGACCTACCAGTCCGTCTCGGGCGCGGGTCGCGAGGCCGTCGAGGAACTGGCCGCACAGACCACCGCACTGCTCAGCGGCCGCGCTCCCGGCGAGGCACACGCCATCGCCCGTCAGATCGCCTTCAATTGTGTGCCGCAGATCGATAGGTTCCAGGACAACGGCTATACCAGGGAGGAGATGAAGCTGTATTGGGAAACCCGCAAGATCCTCGAGGACCCGTCGATTCGCGTGAATGCGACGGCGGTGCGGGTACCGGTGTTCTACGGGCATTCCGAGGCCGTTCATATTGAGACACGGCGCAAACTTTCAGCGGCTGAGGCGCGTACCCTGCTGGAGGCGGCGCCCGGAGTTGGGGTGTTGGATGAGCGCCGTCCGGGCGGATACCCCACTGCGGTTACTGAAGCAGCGAACCACGACACGGTTTACGTGGGCCGCATTCGGGAAGATATGTCGCATGAGCGCGGTCTGGATCTGTGGATCGTCGCGGATAACGTGCGAAAGGGCGCCGCTACCAACAGCATCCAGATCGCCGAGGTTTTGGCTCGTGACCACTTATAAGCTATATTGCGACCCGAACCGCATGGGGCTTATGTCTCACGCCAAATATTTGTTTGTAAAGGATAAATGACCAGCTGGGCCCCAGGGAGACATGATGTTCGCGCGTAATCGTTGTCGGCTCATGCTGCTGGCATGGCTGCTGCCCGGCGCGGCGTTGCTGTCGCCCCATACGGTCCTGGCACTCGGCCTGGGCGACATCCACCTCAAATCCGCGCTCGATGCCCCGCTCAGCGCCGACATCGACATCGTGGATGCAGACGCCGATGACCTGTCCACGCTGAAGGCCACGCTGGCCTCGCGCAGCACGTTCACCCAGCTCGGCGCGGACTACCCGGCCTTTCTGGGCACCCTGACTTTCACGCCGCAGAAGACCGCGGATGGCCGCACCGTCCTGCACGTGACTTCCACTGGTATTGCAGACGAGCCGTTCGCGACCCTGCTGGTCGAGGCCGACTGGTCGCGCGGACACGTGGTGCGCGAGTACACCGTGCTGTTCAATCCGCCGGTGTTCAATTCGGCGAACGCGACCAACAGCGCCGTCGCCGCCCCCACGGTGGACAACGGTACACGCGCGGGCACGATCGAGTCCCCCGCATCGCAAGCCGCAGCGCCCGGGAACGCGCCGGGTGCGGGTGCGGAAGCGAGTTCGAATGCGAACGTGGGCGCGGGTGCGAACGCGGGCGCGAACGCGGGTGCGAACGCGGGTGCGGGTGCGGGTGCGGGTGAAGCTGCTCCATCCGCCGCGGCCGCCCCAGCTGAGGCTACCACTGCGGCAGCGTCGGCAGCGCCAGCTGCTGCGGCTACGAGTCCGGCCGCGCCGGCCTCCAGTGCATCCGACTCCGGCGCGCAGGCCGCAGGCTCCACATCACCGGCGGCGAGCAACGCGGCCGCGGGGGCCGGGGCCGGCGGCGCGGCGCAGAGCGGGGGCACCTACACCGTACAGAGAGGCGATACCCTTTCAACGATCGCCGCGCAGGCCTACGGGGCCCATACCCGCACGACTCGCGACCGCGCGCTGGTGGCGATCTACCGCGACAACCCGCGCGCCTTCGGTCGCAAGAACATGAACGATCTGCGCGCGGGCACTGTGCTCATGCTGCCCGGAGATTCCGAGCTGATCGCCATCGGGCCGGGCGAAGCCTCGACCGAGGTGCGCGATCAATACGACGCCTGGCGCGGCGAGCGCGCCGGCGGCGGTGCCGCAGAAACGGCCGGCGGCGGCGGCGCTGCGGGTCAGTTGCGCCTGGTCACTCCGCAGGAAGGGGCCCAGGAAGCGAGCTCGCAGAGCGCACAGAACTCCCCGGAAGCTTCGAATCCCGCGGCGGGTCCCGGCACAGGCACACGCCGGGCGGGCACGAACGCGGCCCTGCGACAGCAAGTGCAGCAGCTGCAGCAGCAGCTCGCCCAGTCACAGCGATTGCTGCAGCTGCGCGATTCCCAGCTGGCCGCCATGCAGGCGCGCCTTGCGCAGCAGGGCAAGGCGGGTGCGACGGCCGGCGCCGGCAGCGTGACCGCGCCACCCACGCCTGCTGCCAATCCAGTGCCTCCCATCAATCCGCCGGCGACGGCGCCGAGCCAGACCTCGCCGCCTGCCATCGCCGCCGCGCCGCCTCCGGCTGCCGTGCCGCCCGCGGTCCGTGCCCAACCGGTTCGTCCCCATTCGGCGCCGGTACGACGCCCCGTCGCGCGTGTGCGCCCGGGAGCGCGCACGCGCGTGAGCGAGCCTGGCAACTCGATGCTCGACCTGGTGCTCGAGTACTGGTACGTGCCCGCCGCGCTGCTGGCGATTGTGATCGCCCTGCTGGTGCTGAAAGTGGTGCGTACGCGTCAGGAGGATGCCTTCGACCGCTCGCTCGGGCGGCTGTCCACGCCGGAGCTCGACCCAACTCCTGCACCGTCCAAGCCGCGGACCGACACGGTTCCGGTGCGCACGATGAACAGCGCGAAGGAGGAGCCTGCCTACCGCGTCGAGGAGTCGGGAACGCACCAGCAACCGGTATTTGACGAGCCGATTGCCGTAGCGGAGGACACCGGCCAGCACGTCGCCATGGAGGAGGGAGTCGCGGGGGAAGCGCCGGTGGCGCTGGATCAGGGTGATCCGCTCGCGGAAGCCGATTTTCACATGGCGTACGGGCTCTATGACCAGGCTGCCGAGCTGGTTCAGGGTGCCATCGGTCGTGAGCCGCAACGACGTGACCTGAAGCTCAAGCTGCTCGAAGTGTTCTTCGTCTGGGGCAACCGTGACCGCTTTTTGCAGAGTGCGCACGAGCTGGCGGCCACACGCAACCAGGCGCCCGCAGGCGAGTGGGAAAAGATCGTCATCATGGGCCGCCAGATCGCGCCCGAGGATGCGCTGTTCGCGGATGCTCGCGGCGTGTCCGGCGCGGCCAGCGCGGGAGTGGATCTCAATCTGGAGGGCGGGCAGAACCGCGTCGACTTCGACCTGCTCGGAGAGCCGACGCTGGGTGCATCCCACAAGGACACGGGTGTGGACCTCGATCTGGGCACCGCGCTTGGCGAACACGAGGCCGAGCAGGATGCGGATCGCACGCACGAGCGCATCGGCGACGCCGATCCGACCAGCGAGGCCCAAAAGCTCAACGGCAGCGTCGATTTCGTCGTTGAAGGAACCGACCTCGCCAGTGATGCGACTGGCTCCACGCGCAAGATGCCCGGTTCAGCCAGCAGCTCGGCGATCACACGCGAGATGCCCGCCATGCCCAATGCCGCGCGCGGCATGGGCGACACGGAGCGCGTTGCCGTGGCCTCGGGGGCCAGCGCCGATGCGCCCACCGTGGAGCAGCCGCAGCTCGGCCGCGATGAGGGCGCGACCATCCGTCAGAAGATCGATGCGGCCATGCGCCACGGCGCGGCTGCGAGCGATCAGACCGCAGAGCTGGCGATCGACGACCTGGGGCTGGATCTGGGCGCGCTCGAGCCTCAGGAAGAAGTACGCGCCGTGGCCAACAGCGCCGATGCGCCCACGATGCTCGCGGAGATGGACCAGGACACGCGGCAGAAGCTGGCCCGGGCCGATGCCGAGCGTGTTGACACCGCAGCGACCCAGACGCGCGCGGGTCCCGCTGGAGCGATGCGGGCGACCGGCACGTGGATGTTCACGGATACCGATTTCGCCTCGATGGCCGCCGTAAAGCCGGCCCCGCAGGCTGATGCGACCCAGCAGGCCAAGACCGAGCTCATCACGCAGATCGCCGCGCAGCCGCCCATCGATACCAGCTCGACCTCGCGGCTGGCCGCGTTGGACAGCGCGGATCTGGATCTGGACTTGAGCAGCCTCGAAAGTCTCAATGATCAGCCGGCGAATGGCCTGGATCTGGACGTGGGGACTGCCTCGGGGGACACCACATACATCAAGACGCGCAAGCTGCCAGCCGCCGAATTGCCTGGCGGGGCCGTCGCCCCGGGCGAGATGGCGGCTGCGGAGGCGCTGCCGGATCTGGAACCGGTGACGCTGAGCGAGGTCGGCACCAAGCTCGACCTGGCGCGAGCGTACATGGACATGGGTGATCCGGAGGGAGCGCGCAGCATCCTGTCCGAAGTCCTCAGCGAGGGCTCGCTGTCGCAGAAGCAGGAGGCCCGACGGCTGATGGACTCACTGCCGGGTTGAGCGCGGCTGCGGCGCCGGCTGGAAGCGCGCCGGACTCCGGGGACGTCGCGTCGCAAATCCGCTGGCGGCGCATCGCGGTCGGGATCGAGTATGACGGGCGCGCCTACGGCGGCTGGCAGGTGCAGGCCGGGACGGCGAGCGTACAGGCCGCGCTCGAGGCGGCGCTGGGACGCGTCGCCGATGCGCCTGTCGCGCTGATCTGCGCGGGACGCACCGATGCCGGAGTGCATGCCCGTGCACAGGTGGCGCATTTCGATACGCAGGTGGTGCGCGGCGGCCGTGGCTGGCTGCTGGGCGCCAACACCTACCTTCCCGAGGATATCAGCCTGCAATGGGTGCGCACGGTCCCCGGGCACTTCCATGCCCGCTACAGCGCGCTGTCACGCACCTATCGATACGTGATCCTCAATCGCATGGCGCGCTCGGCGCTGGCCGCGGGACGCGCGCTGTGCGTGCACCAGAGGCTGGACGTGCAGGCCATGCGCCTGGGTGCGCAGTGGCTGCTGGGCGAGCATGACTTCAGCGCCTTTCGCTCGGTGGAGTGTCAGTCGCGCTCTCCGGTGCGCATCCTGCGACGGCTCGATGTCGAGCGCAGTGGGGACTGGGTGACGATCGAAGCCACGGCGAATGCATTCCTGCATCACATGGTGCGTAACCTCGTGGGATTGCTGCTCGCGATCGGGCTCGGGCGCGCGCCGCCGGAGCATGCACGTGCGCGACTGCAAGCGCGCCAGCGCGACGCGCACATCGTGACCGCCGCGGCCTGCGGGCTGTACCTCTGGCGTATCGAATACCCGCCGCAGTTCGGGCTGCCCCCCGATTCGGCTATGATGCCCGCGGTCATACCGGACCGCCCGATCTGAGGCAGGAGCGCCGCTCGATGTCGTGGTTCGACAAGATGGTGCCATCGCGCATCAAGACCGAACGGCGCTCGAAGTCGGTGCCGGAGGGGCTGTGGGAAAAATGCCCGGCCTGCGATGCGGTGCTGTTTCGCGCCGAGCTCGAGCGCAATCTCAACGTCTGTCACAAGTGCTCGCATCATCGGCCCATCGGAGCGCGCGAACGGCTGCGCAGCTTCCTGGACCCCGAGCCGATCGTGGAGATCGCCACCGACATCACGCCCGATGATCCGTTGAAGTTCAAGGATCGCAAGCGCTACAGGGAGCGGCTCGGTGAGGCGCAGAAGCTCACGCACGAGAAGGATGCGTTCGTGGCGCTCGCCGGCCGGTTGCATGGCGAGGAGCTGGTCGCCTGCGCGTTCGAATTCAGATTCCTCGCCGGCTCGATGGGCTCGGTCGTCGGCGAGCGCTTCCGGTGTGCGGTGGACCACTGCGTCGCGCAGCGCTGTGGACTGGTGTGCTTTTCCGCCAGCGGCGGCGCGCGCATGCAGGAGGGGCTGCTCTCGCTGATGCAGATGAGCAAGACGAGCGCCGCGCTGGTGCGCCTGGCGCGGGCCGGCCTGCCGTTCATCTCCGTGATGACCGACCCGACCACCGGCGGAGTGTCCGCGAGCCTGGCGATGCTCGGGGACCTCAATCTCGCCGAGCCGCGCGCGTTGATCGGCTTCGCCGGACCGCGCGTCATCCAGCAGATCGTGCGCGAGACGTTGCCGGAGGGGTTTCAGCGCAGCGAGTTCCTGCTCGACCACGGTGGGTTGGACATGATCGTCGACCGGCGCGACATGCGCGAGCGCGTGGCGCAGCTGCTGCGGCTACTGCAGAAGCGTCCGCCGTTGCAGGCCGCGTGAAGTTACGCACCCTCGCGCAGTGGCTGCAGTACCAGCAGGGCGTACACGCACGCAGCATCGACCTGTCGCTCGATCGGGTGCGCGAGGTGGCCGCGCGGCTCGGCTTGTTGCAGCAGCGCTGCCCGGCCGCGATCGTCGGCGGCACCAACGGCAAGGGTTCCACCGCGGTGATGCTCGCGCAGCTGCTGCGCTCGGCCGGCCGGCGCGTCGGCCTGTACACATCCCCGCACCTGGTGCGCTACAACGAGCGTGTGCAGGTCGACGGGCGCGAAGCGACCGATGAGGCGCTGGTCGGTGCATTCGAGTGTATCGAGGCCGCGCGCGACGCCCTGACGCTGACCTACTTCGAATATGGGACGCTGGCCGCTCTGGAATTGTTCCGCGAGTCGGCGGTCGACGTCATGGTGCTGGAGGTGGGGCTCGGGGGTCGGCTCGACGCTACCAACATCGTGGATGCCGACGTGGCGCTGCTGTGTTCGGTGGGCATGGATCACCGTGACTGGCTCGGGGATTCCCTCGAGCAGATCGGCGCGGAGAAGGCGGGTATTTTCCGCCGCGGTCAGCCCGTGGTGCTCGGCAGCCCCGACATGCCCTCGAGCGTATGGGAGCGCTTGCAGGCGCTGGGCTGCCGCGCGCTCTGCGCTACGCGCGAGTTCTCCTGGCAGATCGAGGGCGCGGGCTACGCATTCGAGCCCTGGCACTACCGCGGCCCCCAGGGCGTGCTCGGGCCGCTGGCGGCGCCGGGGCTGCCCGGGGCCATCCAATACGGCAACGCCGCCTGTGCACTCACGGCGCTGCAATTCGTGGGCGGTGCGGGCGAGTGCGGACGCGAATGCATCTCGGAGGCGCTGCGCGCGCTCGTCCTGCCGGGCCGCTTCCAGATCGTCCCTCCTCGCGGCCATTCCGGTCATGGCGAGATCGAGTGGATCCTGGACGTCGCCCACAATGAGCCGGCCGCGCAGGTGCTCGCCGCGGCCCTGCGCGCACGGCCCTGCGCCGGCCGTACCCTGGCGGTCGCGGGTATTCTCGCGGACAAAGATGCCGCCGCGATCAGCCGTACGCTCGATGCGGTGATCGATCAATGGGTGCTCGCGAGCGTGCATGACGAGCCACGCGGCCTGTCTGCCGATGCGCTGGCTGGGCGGCTGGCCCCGCTGCGCACCACGCCCCTGCGCGACTCCTCGGTGGGGGAGGCGTGCGCACGCGCACGCGCTCTGGCGCGCCCCGGCGACCGCGTCGTCGTGCTGGGCTCCTTCCACGTCGTCGGGCCGGCGCTGACGTGGCTTGGGCTATACTGAGGCGTCGGCTTATGGAAAATCGCCTCAAGGAGCGTTTGACAGGGGCTGCGATACTGGTGGCGCTGATCGTATTGATCGTGCCCGAAATGTTCCACAGCCAGGCCCCCCCGGCCGCCACCGTGCACGCGATTCCGAGCAGCGAGGGTCCGTCGGTTCGCTCCTACACGATCGATCTGGACGCCAATGCCCCAGCGGCGGCCCCCATGCGACTGTCGGGGCCGCCCGGGTCGTCCGGACCGCCCGCGCCGTCCCAGGTCAGCCAGGTCAGCCAGGTCAGCCAGGTCAGCCCGGTGAGCCCGCCGAGCGCGCCGAGTGCGCCGAGCGCGGCGAGTGCGTCGAGCCCGCCGAGATCGCCTCCGGCGCACCCCCTCTTGGCCCGCGCCAGGAGCACGGGTGCCGCTGCCAGCATCGGGAGCCAGGGCAGGTCCCGCTCCGCTGCCGCCGGGGCGGGCTGGTCGGTACAGCTGGGATTGTTTGCCAAGTCCGCCAACGCGGCGCGCCTGGTGCGTGTGGCGCGCGGCAAGGGCTTTTCGGTGCATGTGAGCCGCTCGTCCCGCGGGCTGTACCGCGTGGCGCTGGGCGCTTTCCCCGGCCGCGCCGCCGCCGAGCAGGCCCTCGGCAAGCTGCATGCAGCCGGGCTGCCCGCCGCGATCGTGAGGCCCGCCGCGAACGTGAGGCCCGCCGCGAACGTGAGACCGCGATGAAGATCACAGCCGCAGAACCTTAGATGCGGCAATGAGAACTGGCGGCGCAGATTGCGCATGGGCCGCCGATAAAATCGGGTGCAGCACACTGCGCACCATGAGGACGCCTGAGTATGGGGACGCCTGAAGGATGAATTGGATTGATTATGTGCTGATCGCGGTCGTGGTGATCTCGTGCATCGCGGGGTTGCTGCGTGGCCTGCTGCGCGAGGTGATAGCGCTGATCACCTGGGTCGCGGCGGTGTGGCTCGCGTGGCTGTACGCGCCGCTGCTGGAGCCGCATCTCGGCGGCGCGCTCGCCACCGAGGGCGTGCGTCCGTGGGCCGCGCGCACGCTGATCTTCATCGGCGTGCTGCTGGTCGGCACGGCGATCGGTGTGGCGCTGAGCCACTTCGTGCGCCTGTCGTTGCTGGTGGGCGTGGACCGCTTCTTCGGCTGCATATTTGGTTTGCTGCGCGGTTGGGTGATCATCGGTCTGTTTGTCATCCTGTGTCACGCGCTGCGTCTGGACGGGCAGCCGTGGTGGCGCCACTCGGTGCTGATTCCCTACAGCGAGCACGTCGCGAATGTGCTGCGCGGCATGGTGGGCGAGCGTAAAATTGCCGTCGGTCATTCCCTCAGCGCCTCGGATTAGCAGGCCAGGAACAGCACGGGCATGTGCGGCATCGTCGGCATCGTCGGCACCGGTCCGGTCAATCAGCGCCTGTACGACGCGCTGACCGTCCTGCAGCATCGCGGCCAGGATGCCGCCGGCATCATGACGGCGTTCGAGGGAAAGCTCTGCTCGCACAAGGCCGCGGGTCTGGTGCGCGACGTATTCGAGCAGCGCCACATGCTCGAGCTTGCCGGCAACGTCGGCATCGGCCACGTGCGCTACCCGACCGCCGGCTGCGACAGCGCCTCCGAAGCGCAACCCTTCTATGTCAATGCGCCCTACGGTATCTGCCTCGCGCACAATGGCAACCTCACGAACGCCGCAGAGCTCGCCGAAGTGTTGATCCGCGAGGATCGCCGCCACCTGAACACCGAATCGGACTCCGAGGTATTGCTGAACGTGTTCGCCTCGGAGCTGCAGCGTGTCGGTACCACGCGCGTGACACCGGCGGACATCTTCGCGGCCGCCAGCGCGGTCTATCGGCGCTGCCGCGGCGGTTATGCGGTGGTCGCCATGGTCATCGGACATGGCATCCTCGGGTTTCGCGACCCGAATGGCATCCGACCTCTGGTGCTCGGTCAGCGACGCACGCCACGCGGCACCGAGTACATGCTCGCCTCGGAGAGCGTGGCGCTGGACATGCTGTCCTTCCAGCTGGTGCGCGACGTGGCGCCCGGTGAGGCCGTATTCATCGACGAGAACGGGCGGCTGCACACCCAGCAGTGCGTCGCGACGGTGCGGCACACGCCCTGCATCTTCGAGTACGTCTATTTCGCCCGTCCCGATTCGATCATCGACAACATCTCGGTGTATCGCGCCCGCATGCGCATGGGCGAGAAGCTCGCCGCCAAGATCCTGCGCGAGCGGCCCAACCACGACATCGACGTGGTCATTCCGGTGCCCGACACGAGCCGCACCAGCGCGCTGCAGATGGCGCAGATTCTCGGACTGAAGTACCGCGAGGGATTCAACAAGAACCGCTACATCGGGCGCACCTTCATCATGCCCGGGCAGGAGCAGCGCGAGCGCTCGGTACGGCGCAAGCTCAACGCGATCGAGCTGGAATTTCGCGGCAAGAACGTGCTGCTCGTGGACGACTCGATCGTGCGCGGCACCACCTCGGCGCAGATCATCGATCTGGCGCGCGAGGCGGGGGCCCGCAAGGTGTACTTCGCCTCCGCGGCCCCGCCGGTGCGCTTCCCGAATGTCTACGGCATCGACATGCCGGCCACTCATGAGCTCGTGGCCGCGGGTCGCAGCATCGGGGAGGTGGCGCAGCTGATCGGCGCCGATTGGCTCATCTACCAGGATCTCGAGGATATGGTGGCAGCCTGCCGGCACGATGATGCGCACATCGACGAGTTCGATACCTCGTGTTTCTCGGGTCAGTACGTCACCGGTGATGTGACTCCCCAATACCTCGAGCGGCTGCAGCGCTCGCGCTCGGACGAGGCCCGCGCGCGCCGGCGTCTGGCGCAGTCCGGATTGAAGGCCGTCGGCGCTCCATGACGGGGCTGCGTCCCGCCAAACGACTTTCTCACCCTGCGCCGAGCCGATAGAAAGGCAGCCGCGTATGCGACTGTTGTTGGTCGAAGAGGATCCGAAGGTCAGGGCGCTGATCCGCCATCACGTCAGCTGCCGCTGGCCCGACGCCCAGATCCGCGCGCACCCGCCGGGGGCCCGCGGAGCGCTGCCGGTGGAGTTTCTGGCACAGGGTTACGATGCGGTGCTGCTCTCCAGCCTGCGCGAGGGGCAGGGACTGGTGTGGCTACATGAGCTGGTGAGCCGCCCGGGCTTCGCCCCGGTCATCTTCCTGGCCGACAACGAGGAGCAGGCGCTGCGCAGCCGTGTAACCGACGCCGGCGCCTGCGGAGTGATCTGCAAGGACCGCGTCGATCACGCGCACCTGATCGAGCTGCTGCAGCTGGCGAGCGTCGAGCACCGGCGCGCGCTCGCCGACTGGCGCGTATCGCCGGAGGCAGAGGAGTCGCGCCGCTTCGGCGACGCGCGCATCCCGGGCTACCGGCGCGCGCGACTGCTCGCGCGCGGCTCGGTGTCGCAGCTGTATGTCGCCGAGAGCGAGAAGGTCGGCGCGCTCGTGGCCCTGAAGGTCACTCCCTCGCGCCGCGACGAGAGCGGCGTGGACCAGGCGCTGGCGCGCTTCATCCAGGAATACGAGATCGCGCAGCGCGTGCGTCACGCCAATATCGTGCGGCTCTATGAGCTCGGGGTCGCGGACGATCACGCCTATCTCGCGATGGAATACTTCCACCACGGAGACCTGCGCCGTCGCATGCGCGCGGGGCTATCCGCCTCCGAGGCGCTCGGCTTCGCGGCGCAGATCGCGCGCGCGCTCGGCGCACTGCACGAGGAGGGCATACTGCACCGCGACCTCAAGCCCGGCAATGTCATGCTGCGCCTCAACGATCAGGTGGCGCTGATCGACTTCGGACTGGCCAAGCACGAGGGACTGGAGCTCGAGCTCACTGACGCGGGACTCATCTTCGGCACGCCACACTACATGAGCCCCGAACAGGGTCACGGCCAGGAGCTCGATGCGCGCAGCGACCTCTACAGCCTCGGCGTCGTGCTCTACGAGATGCTCACGGCACAGAAGCCCTTCAGCGCGGACAATCCGATGGCGATCATCTACATGCATCGCAATGCGCCCCTGCCGCGCCTGCCGGAAACGATGGCCGAGCTGCAACCGCTGCTCGATCGCATGCTCGCCAAGCGGCGCGAGGATCGGTTTGCCGACGCCGGGCAGACCGTGGAGGCGCTCGAGGCGGCGCGCGCGGCGTGGCTGCTCAGCGCGGCAGCCGTTCCAGCCTGACACCTGCCTCGTCCCAGACGAGGCAGCTGCCCGTGTCATGCCAGGCGCCGAGCACGATGCGTCGGGCGGGCTTTCCCTCCAGTACGAGCTCGTGTACCGCTGGGCGGTGCGTGTGGCCGTGTACCAGGCACTGCACGCCGCAGGCTCGCATCGCCGCGCTGACCGCCTGTGGGTCGACATCCATGATCTCCTCGTCCGCACGCGCGGTGTGCCGCCGGCTGCCGGAACGCGCGCGCTCGGCGAGCGAGCGGCGCACGGTCAGCGGCAATCGCAGGAAGCGGCGCTGCCAGCGCGCAGCGCGTACCACGCCGCGCAGGCGCTGGTAGGCATGGTCTTCGGTACACAGCGCGTCACCATGCGTGAGCAGCACGGTCTGCCCGTATAGCTGCACGAGCAGCGGATCGGGGATCAGGCGCGCGCCGCTGGCCGTCTCGAAGCCGGGGCCGAGCAGGAAGTCGCGATTGCCGTGCATGATGTAGCAGGGCACACCGTGCGCGGTGAGTTGCGACAGCGCTGCGCAGATGTTTCTGCGGAAGGCCTCATCATCGTCATCGCCAATCCAGGTCTCGAACAGATCCCCGAGTACGTACAGCGCCTCGGCGTCGCGCGCGCGCTGCGCGAGGAACTGCAGGAACTGTGCGGCGGCGGCGGGGCAGGCCGCATCCAGATGCAGGTCGGAGACGAACAGCGTAGTCACGGCGCATCGCCCGGGGACGGCAGTTACGCTACATTGTACGGATGCCGGCCGATATGGTGGTCACACGCTTCGCGCCCAGTCCCACGGGCGAGCTGCATCTGGGTAACGCGCGCACCGCGCCGTTCAACCTGCCGCTGGCGCGCAGCCGCCGGGCGCTTCGTGCCGCGGGGCGCCGAGCATCTCGCCAACACTCCGTGCCAGCGCCTGCTGCTGGATGCCCTCGGGGGTGCCCGCCGGTGTGCAAGCGGCACGCGCGGCGCTCGCGAGCGCCGCCAATGCCACCGGGCGCCGGGGGGCTCTCGTTCGTGCCGCTGCGGGCTGCCCCGACGGGCCGGCTACACGGCCCGGAGCCTGCGCCCCTGCTGGTGGGGATGCCCCCAGAGCGTGCGCGCGCGCGGCTGCTGTGCTTTGCAGACGGCGCCTGACGGTTGCGCAGCGGGTCGCGTGTGCTGCAGATCCATAATTCACTGACCGGCCTGAAGGAGGTGTTTCGCCCGCTGCATGCCCCGCGGGTGGGCATGTACGTGTGCGGCGTGACGGTGTATGACTACTGCCACGTCGGTCATGCGCGCTGCTACGTCGCCTTCGACGTCGTGCGCCGCTGGCTGCGCCACCGCGGCTTCGATGTGCGCTATGTGCGCAACATCACCGACATCGACGACAGGATCATCCGGCGTGCCGCCGAGAATGGCGAGTCGACCGAGGTTCTGGCACGCCGCTTCACGGCGGCGATGCACGCCGACTTCGCGGCACTGGCGATCGAGCCTCCCGAAGAGGAGCCGCGCGCCACCGGATACATTCCGGCGATCATCGCCATGATCGAGCGGCTGCTCTCGCGCGGCTATGCCTATATCGGAGCCAGCGGCGACGTGTTCTACGCGGTGGACAAATTCTCCGACTACGGCAGGCTGTCCGGCAAGCGTCTAGAGGATCTGCGCGCCGGCGCCCGTGTCGAGATCAACGAAGCCAAGCACGATCCGCTGGACTTCGTGGTCTGGAAGCGCAGCAAGCCCGGCGAGCCGAGCTGGGCCTCCCCGTGGGGTGAGGGCAGGCCCGGCTGGCACATCGAGTGCTCGGCGATGGCGACGCAGCTGCTCGGCGAGCACTTCGACCTGCACGGCGGGGGCATGGACCTGAAGTTTCCACATCACGAAAACGAGATCGCACAGTCGTGCGCTGCTAACGGCTCGCCGTTCGTGCACGTGTGGATGCACAACGGTTTCGTGAACGATGTGGCCGGGGAGAAGATGTCCAAGTCCCTCGGCAACTTCTTCACGGTGCGCGAGGTCTTGCCGTACGTGCGCCACCCCGAGGTGCTGCGCGCGTTTCTGCTCGGCAGCCACTACCGCGGGCCGATCAACTATGCCCCGGCGCAACTCGCGCACGCCGACGCTGCGCTGACGCGCCTGTATACGGCGCTGCGTGACGTGCCGGCCGCCGATCCTGGCGCCGCCGCCGATAGCAGCGCCGTCGCGGCCGCCGCCATGTATCGGGCGCGCTTCGAGGCGGCGCTCGATGACGATTTCAACACGCCTGAGGCGCTGGCGGCGCTGCAGGGGCTGGCGCGCGAGCTCAACACTGCCCGTGCCGCGGCGCCGTCGAATGCAGCGCTGGAAAGGGTGGTGCCGCTGGCCGCGGAGCTACGCCGTCTCGCCGGCATACTCGGACTGCTCGCCGTGCCGGTGCAGCAGTGGTTCCGCCTGGCGCCAGCTCGCTCCCTGGATCAGCACCGCGTCATGGCCGGACCGGTCGGGGAAGCGCAGGTCGCGGAGGGACAAGCCGGAGAGGGACAGACGGTGGAGGGACAGGCGGTGGAGGGACAGGCGGTGGAGGGCCGCCCGGTGCAGGGGCAGACGGCCGCGCTCGATGAGGCGCAGATCGATGCGCTGATCGCCGAGCGCCGCGCCGCGCGTGCCGCGGGTGACTATGCCTCGGCCGACCGCATCCGCGCGCAGCTGCGTCACGCCGGTGTGGTGCTCGAGGATTTGCCGGACCGCACCGCGTGGAGGCGCGCCACGTGAGCATGGGCGAGGCCGCCACGCGGTGCACGCGGGTCGAATCGGCGCCGTCCCTGCAGGGGTGGTCAACTCGATGACGGTGGCCCGTGACGTGCTGCTGATTCCCTGCTGGCGGCGCCCGGAGTTCCTGTGGCACTGCCTGGACAACCTGTCGCGCGCCGAGGGTATCGGCGAGCTGCATCTGCTGTTCCGCGCCGATACCGGCTACGATCACGACATCCACGCCGTCATTGATGAATTCTCTCCACGCTTTGCGAGCCATCAGATCGACGAGCCCGTTGTCTGTCCCTACCGGCGCACCAAGCAGAGCGCGAACCTGCTGGGCGGCTATCTGCTGGCGGCATCGCTGTCGCGCCGCTATGTGTTCATGGTGGAAGAGGATGTGATAGTCGCGCGCGACTTTCTGCGCTGGCATTATGCCGTGCAGATTGCGCAGCCCCGGCTGTTCTGCTCGATCGGCACGCGCAATACCAACCGGGAGGTTTCCGAGAGTGCCGATCCGCAGATCTACTATCTCACTGTCGGGGACTACTGCTCGCTCGGGGTGTGCTTCGAGCGCTCGGTGATCACGACGCTGCTCGCGCCGCACGTCACGCGCGATTACTTCGCGGATCCCGGCGGATACTGCGCACGCCATTTCCCCGCCAGCCACGTCGGAGCCGCCTATGTGGAGCAGGACGGGCTGATCCGGCGCATCCAGGAGAGCGAGGGGGACACTCGCCCCATCGCATACCCCTATAGGCCGCGGGCGTACCACGCCGGCTACGTCGGCTATCACCGGCGCGGCGCCGTCAGCGGGACGCTGCGCGAGCGCATCCGAGCGGTCGGGGAGGTTATCTATGACGTCGAGGCCATGCGCGCCGCCGTCGAAAACCCCGCGTTCTTTCGCGACAGCACCCCGATACCCCTGAACACCCCGCCCTGGGACAGCGTGCGCCAGCAGGCTCTGCCGGCGGGCGCCGAGATGAGCGCGTGAGGCAGCTGCGTTGCCTGCTGGCGCTGGCCGTGGTGGCCGCCGTGGCCGCGGCTGCGACGAGCGCTCCTGCGCACGCAAGCGGCACCAGTCCCTACCTGCCGCTGAATCTGTCGCCAGACATCGAGCGCAAGGTCGAGCAGGTGCTCATCCTGGGTGATCAGGCTGTGATGACGCGCCCGGTGCCGATCTCGCGGGTGTTGACGGCGCTGCCCAAGGCGTGCCAGCGGGACGAGAAGCTCTGCGAGCAGGTACGGCGCTACCTGGACCGCTACTTCAATACCCTCGCCGTCACCCACGCTGCCGGGGACGTCGCGGCCAGCGATGGCTCTAGTAGCCAATGTCATCAGACCTGCACGCCGGGCTCCGCCAGCCTTCAGCTGCCCAACGAGCATGGCGAGCGCATCGACTCGCCCTGGGATGCCTCGCTCGTGGCCTCCTATCGGCCCTTCGATCATCTGCTCTTCAGCGCGGGCGGGAACGCCTTTGGCGGTCCGGGCGGTCGCTTCGATCCGGAGGGCACGATGGTGAGCACGGGCGATCAATATCTGCAGTTCGATGCCGGCTATCGCGACCAGTGGCTCTCGCCGATGACCGACAGCAGCATGCTGATCAGCACCGAGGCCCCCACCATGCCGTCCCTGACGGTGTCGAGCCAGATGCCCTTTACGCCGCTGGGCCTGGAGTATCAGTTCTCGCTCGCGCGCATGAGCTATCAGGACAACATCGCCTGGGTCGTAGACAACAAGCAGGGTCAGCTCGTAAACGGTGGCTACACCGCCGGGGATCCGAATCTCGCCACGTTGCACCTGGGGATCACTCCGCTGCCGGGCTGGTCATTCGCGGGCAACATGCTCCTGCAGTACGGTGGCGGCGCGCGCCCCAGTTCGCTCGGCGGGCTGTTCGACTATCTGTTACAGCGCACCTCTCTGCCGAACACCTGTGCGCCCAATGCGCCGCCGGGCACATGCACGTCGAGCTCGATCAACAATCGCTTTGCCAATCGCGAGGTCTCGCTCACTTCGACGTATACCTTCGCCGGAGCAACGCCGCTGGAAACCTATGTGGAGTACGACGGCCGGGATACGCTGCATGGGGAGCTCTACCGCTTCCATGAGACCGCTCTGTCCGCGGGTGTCCACATCCCCGAACTGTTCGAGCACTACGACCTGACGCTGGAAGCGTCCGAGTGGCAGAACAACTGGTACACGGACTACGTCTGGCAGAGCGGCATGGTCAACGACGGTAGCGTGATCGGTGACTGGGGCGCCGCGTGGCGCGAGTTCAGCGATGCTGCCGGGGCGCGCTCGCTCATGGCACAGCTGGGCTTCTCGCTGTACTCCGGAGATCTCCTCGATCTGCAGCTGCGATTGCTGCAGAACGCCGGCTACGCTTCCGTCTGCCAGGCGGAATGCGGGACCCCGCTGCGCAGTTACTCGCCCGCGCAGATGCTGACCGTGGAGTACTCACAGCCGCGCAACGGCTACACCCGCGGACTGACTCTGGATGTGGGACGCGACGAGTATGCCGCGGGTTTCGTGCGCCTGGAGGCGTTCGTGCGACTGGACGGCGGCCGTGATGCCTCGGCGCAGGACGACGAGGACGAAGACAACGCTGACGACAGCGGCACGCAGCAGTCGAGCGCGAAGAGCCCCGCGGGCTTCGAGCGCTACGTGGGCCTCGGGGCGAGCACGGGGCGGCTGGGGCTGGACCAGGGCGGCTTCGGGAAGTACGAGACCGCCCCACTGCAGTACCGCAGCGAGCTCTCCCCGGACCTGGGCGTGGGATTGCGCCGCCCGATCAGCACTTACTTCGATATCGGGGTGCAGGCGGATTTCGACAATTTCGACGGCCTCATGATGGGGCTGCGGATCCTCGACCTGCGCTACCGGGTCGGCACTCACGTCGCCATCGGCGGCTTCGTAGGCATGGCGCGCTATTCCGCCCCCACGCCGGCGCAGGGCTACTATTACGGCTACGGTCTGCAGTGGCGCAACCTGTGGCGCCACTGGGATGTATCGCTCGAGGAGCGCTATTACGACGCTCTGCAGCGGGACAAGGTGCTGCCATCCGATGCGGCGGCGCTGACGAATGGCGATCCGGTCGAGTGGTACATGATGCAGGCGACCAGCCTGACCATTTCGCATGACTTTTGAAACCTGGACCGGCTCAGGCCCCGCGCGGGGCATGCTCTGGCCCTGGCGGTGCCGGCGGACCGGACCGGGGCACTGCCGCGGCTGTCGCGGCGGCAATGGCGGGTACCGCCGGGTCAAATTGACGCCGCCGAGACCCGTTCCGTATGATGCGCGCCCCCGTACGTGGGAAGCTGTAGGGCGCTTTAGGCATCGATGGCGGGGCATGGCGCAGTCTGGTAGCGCATCTGCTTTGGGAGCAGAGGGTCGGGGGTTCAAATCCCTCTGCCCCGACCAGCTTGACCGGTAATGCGCCCGTAGCTCAGCTGGATAGAGCACCGGCCTTCTAAGCCGGTGGTCGCAGGTTCGAGTCCTGCCGGGCGCGCCAACGACAACGGTGGACGTAGCTCAGTTGGTAGAGTCCCGGATTGTGATTCCGGCTGTCGCGGGTTCGAATCCCGTCGTCCACCCCATACCGGGCCGTTAGCTCAGCTGGTAGAGCAGGAGACTCTTAATCTCTTGGTCGTAGGTTCGATCCCTACACGGCCCACCATATTTCAGCGTAATTTCAATGGCTTATAGGCGATAAGTGATAAGTATCGCGACACTTCCGTCTGCCGCGAGTGATCCATCGACCTGGAAGGCCCGTATCAGGGCACGAATCACGGAGGGCGAGCACCTGCTTGCCTTCGACCTCGCGAGCAAGGCGATGGCGGAGCAGCCGCATGATAAGGAGCTCGCCTATCTGGCGGTGTTTTCGCTGGCCGAATGCGGCTCCATACGTCGGGCCGCGCGCCTCTATGATCGTTGCGATCTGGGTCACGAGGCGGATACCGACACGCTAGCGCTTCGGGCGCGGCTGCTGAAGGACGAGGCCTTGCACTGCGAAGGCAAAGAGCGCATCCAGCGGATGCTGGAGGCCGCCGACGCCTATGCCGCGCTGTTTCGTGCGACCGGCGATTACTATCCCGGGGTCAATGCGGCGACGATTTTAACACTGACGGGCGAGGTCACGCGGGCCGCGCCCGTGATCGCGGCAACGGAACGCGCCTGTGATTCCGCGGCCGCGTTAGTGTCGGACGGCGCTGGCGAAAACACCATCGACCGGCGGTTCGCTGTCTACTATTGCGAGGTAACTCGCGCCGAACTTGCCTTGCTACGGGGCGACGTATCGGGCGCAGAGGCCGCGTTGGTGCGTGCCATAGGCAACGGCTTCGATGATTGGAGCGCTATCGCCGCCACCCGGCGACAATTGCTCCTCATCTGTCGCCACAAGGGCATTTCCAACGCGTTCCTGAATGCGCTCCGGCTGCCAAGGATCATCCATTTCATCGGCCACCTGATTTCGCGGCCCGGTTCCGAGGGACGCTTTCCGGCAAATCGAGAGCGGGACGTCGCTCAACGCATTGCCGATTACATTCGGGATCGAGACGTCCGCATCGCCTTTGGGTCGCTTGCGTGCGGTGCCGATATCCTGTTTGCGGAGGCTGTGCTCACGCAAGGTCGTGAGCTCAACCTCGTCCTTCCGTTCAATAGCGACGAATTCAAAGAGGTGTCGGTCTCGCAAGGCGGTCCGGGCTGGGTCAGGCGATTCGACGATTGTCTCGCCGGCGCGCATTCCGTGACTTACGCGAACGACGAACGCGACGACAGCGTGCTCTCCTATGCCGCTCGGCTGGCGATGGGCCTCGCCGTGTTACGCGCCCGCAATCTTGGTGCCGACGTGGTGCAGGCCGCAGTCTGGGACGGCGTACCATCGGTGGGGATCGCCGGAACCGCCGCCGATATCGCCTATTGGCGGGGCTGCGATCGCCACACCGATGTAATTCCCGTGACCGCGACGGGCAAGCGTGGCGCCGATATGGGACCGCCGCCCGCACCGGCGACGGCATCTCGCCTTCATCCGCAGCGCGAAGCGCGGGCACTTCTATTCGGCGACTTTCACGGCTATAGCAAATTGCGCGAAACCGATATCCTGACCTTCCAGAAGGTATTCATGCAGGCCGTTGCCGACGTACTCATGCCGTTCGGCGATGCCGTGCTCTATCGCAACAGCTGGGGCGATGCCTTCTATGTCGTAATCGATGGGGTGATCGCGGCGGCCCACTGCGCCCTTGCTATCCAAGCGAAGCTGGCTTCACTCGATCCGAACCTGTTGCCAGGTCCGCCAGCGTTGCGCCTCGCCGGTCATTTTGGGCCGACCATCGAGGCGCTGGACCCAATCCGTAACGAGCGGAACTACTTTGGGACCCACGTGACGCGCGCCGCCCGGTTGGAACCGGTGACACCGGTCAACGAAGTCTATGTCACCGAGCCCTTTGCGGCCGCCCTGATGCTCGAGCGCTTCACCCAATTTTCCTGCGAATATGTCGGGCGGCTACCGAGTGCGAAGGACTACGGCACGATGCGCATGTATGTGCTTCACGCGGCGCAGTGAGCGCTCGTCCGGACCCGCCGATCGGGTCTGCTGCTATCCCCGCATCGGCTTCAGGGCTTGCGCCCAGCGGTGCAATTCGTCCAGCATCCGCGCGGCGGCCTTCGTGATCAAATCGTTCGGCGTGAACACGCGCCGGTCGTCGATCATCTGTGCGACCATGGGGATACCAACGCCTTCAGCCATCGGCATCATCTTGACCGTGGTCACCTGCAGCTTGCTGACCTGCACGCCGCGTACACCGCCGGCCATGCCGCCATAGCTCACGAAGCCACACGGCTTGTAATTCCATTCGCGGTAGAGGCAATCCAGCGCGTTCACCAGCACTGGCGTGGGACCGTAATTGTATTCGGGACAGACGAAAACATAGGCGTCCGCCGCCGAGACGCTCGTGCTCCAGGCCTTGGTGTGTGCATGCTGGTAGCTGTGCATGATCGGCAGCTGCGGCTCGTCGAGCAATGGCAGGTTGAAGTCGACGAGATCGACGAGCAGGCCATCGAACTTCCCGTGTTCCCGGACGAAGTCATCGAACCAGCGTGCGACCGAGGGGCCGACCCGCCCAGGACGCGTGCTGCAAATGATGGTGTGGAGTTTGAGCGCCGTGGAAGTTCTCTGGGCCGTTCTCTGGGCCGTTCTCTGGGCCGGACCCGATCCCGGCAATGCACGTTATCCTAGCATGCGCCAGCGAGTGCCGTAGCGATCGGTTTGGCTTCAGCAGGTGTGCATGCGCACGGACACTCTTGCAAGGCAGGAGCGTTTAGTACATCTTTGCTCCCGGGGAGACGTCGACGTCCATACCGAGAAGATCAAATTCCTTCGGGCGTCCGGGAAACCGACGTTGGCCGAGCATTTGTTGTCCCCGTCTTCTCGCATGACGTCCGAGCCGAGGTCGGTCCATGCCGCCGATCGCCGCTGAACAGTATCGGAATTTTGCGCGCTTTCAGAATGCGGTTGACCCGTTAGCGGATGCCGCTGCCGCTGCTTTCGCAGAGCGTTCCGCCGGAAGTGGACGCCGGATGCTGGAGAGCGCGCTGGACCACGGGATCGGGGCCATCGACGACCCGCCTGCGGCGCTGGTCGACCTGTTCAAGCAGCTCGACACGATTCCACTCTGGGTCGATTGGGATCGCATCGACCGCGGCGGTGCCGTTTTCCTTCGTTCGGGGGCGCTGGGTATCGCGGTGCTCAACCTGTTTTCGCTGCCCATCATGTACAGCTCCGCCGACGGAAATAAGCCGCTGGTGTTCACCAGCCATCTGCTGCGCCGTGCGCCGCGCCGCTTGGCCGAGACAGCCCGCTTCGTGCTCGCCTCCAGCCGTCCAGGTGGTTTGCGCCGCTTCGCCGAGGGCTTCAAGGTCACGGTTAGGGTGCGCCTGATGCATGCCCAGGTGCGGCGCCTGCTCTGGCGTTCGGGTCGGTGGAAGCCGGAATGGGGCGAGCCCATCAACCAACTCTACATGGCCGGCACCAACGCGGCGCTCTCCGCCGGCCTGATCGAGGGTATGCAGCGATTCGGCTTCCGCATCAGCAATGCGGACGCCGAAGCGCTGCTACACATGTGGCGATACTCCGGCTACCTTGCCGGCATCGATTCCGAGCTGCTGATTTCGACCCGCAACGAAGCGCGCGTCATCGGCGGGCTCATCCGCGATGCGGGAGGTCTGCCCGACGACGATTCCCGAGCGCTGATCGTTGCGTTGATGAATGCGCCCTATCATCCCAAGCTCGAGGGGGCGCAGTGGCCGGCGACGGTCTGCTACGGTCTCTCGCGCAAGCTCATCGGCAACGAGCTGGCCGATGCGCTCGGTTATCCGCGCTCTCATTGGACCTGGGCGGTGGGGGCAATGCGCCCGTTCTTCGCCTCCGCTGCCATCGCCCAGCGGGTGATCCCCGGCCTGCGCGGCTGGGCGACCAGGGTTGGCGCCTGGATTTGGGACCGGATGATCGAACAGGTCCTTGCAGGTGCACAGGCGGAGTTTCGCCTGCCGACCCAGTTGGACAAGCAAGCCGCGCAGGAGAGGCAAGGGTGAAAGAAGATACGCTCCCTATGCTGACTCCGCGGGACTGGGCATTGCTGAATGAGCACTCCAAGCCCCTCGCTTATCGGCGGGGCGACGTCATCCTGGCCGAAGGCGGCTACCGTCGCGCGCTGCACTTCGTCAAGAGCGGCACGGTGCGCGTCGAGGAGGCACAGAACGGCCGCGGCATTGCGCTCGCGCTGCTCGGCCCCGGCGAGATTTTCGGCGAGATGGGATTCGTCGAGAACTCGCCGGCCAGCGCCTCGGTGGTCACACAGGACGATGCCGTCATCAACGTCATCGAGGGTGAGGCCCTGCAGTCGGTGATGGCCTCCGAGCCGGGCTTCGCGGTCCGCTTCTATCATTCGATCGCGATCACGCTGATCCGACGCCTGCGCATCACCTCCCAACGGCTGGCGCGGGCCGGAGCGGGGGAGGTGGCGCAGGTCAATCCGTTCCGCGTAGCGCGCACCGGCAACATCAGCGCACGCCAGATTCCGCACGAGCTGAGCACCGGGCTGGGCGAATTCGAGGGCGTCATGCTGTCGGTGAAGCAGGAATTACGCGCCGGCACGCTCTCCGAAGAGCAGGCGACGGGCCGAGTTGCGGCGACCTGCGATCAGGTCGTGCGCCTGCTCAGTCAGCTCACCGCGAGCGACCCGCTGGTAGAGATGGGATGGACCGACTTGCTGGCGTTCCGCGATTCCTCCCAGCTGGAGGCGGGGATCGGCGACTATGTCTTCCGCGAGACCTTCCGCACGATGATGTTGAGCGCGACCATGGCGCGCTGCTTCGCCAAGCCGCGCGGCTTTCCCGATGACTATGAGACGATCGCAGCCATATACGCCAATCGGCCCGACGGCGATGACCGGCTCGGTCCACTGATCGATCACTGGTTCCTCGACCGCCCGATCTGCCGTTCACGCCGCGCCAGTCGCGACCTGATGCGGAAGACCTTGCTGCAAGAGGTCGGGCAATGGCCTCCAGGCCAAGCGGTCAGGGTGGCGAGTCTTGCCAGTGGTGTCGCGGCGGAACTGTTGGACCTGTGCGGGTCGCCGGAGGCTGCGGCGCTCAGCGCAAGTTGCGTCGACATCGACAGCCAGGCGCTCTTGGCGACCGCGCGCCGTGCCGAACGCAGGGGCCTGACCGAGCGCGTCACCCTGATCCAGCATAATGCCGTTCCCTCGGCGGGAGATGGCGTCTTGCTACTGCCGCAGCACGTGGTCTATGCGCTGGGGTTTTGCGAGTATCTCGGTGACGAACAGGTGGTGTCGCTTCTGGATCGGACTTTCGATGCCTTGGTCGACGGGGGCAGCGTGATCATCACCAATCTTGCCGCAACCAGTCCCGATCGCGAACTGATGGAGCACGTGCTCGACTGGAAGGCTCACCATCGCACCCCCGAGGACCTTCGGTCCCTGTTTGGGCGGTCGCAGTTCGGGCGGCGCCCGGTCGATCTGTTTACGGACGAAACGGACGTCACCTTATTCGCACACTGCGCCAAGACCGGGGAGGCAATCGCGCCGGCGCCTACCGGCTGATCGCGACCACGGTTCCAGTTGATTGCGACCAAGCGTTCCGCGCTCGACCGGCCGGTTGGTTGAGTTAGTTAGTCACGAACGGTGTCCGACTCTGAAAACGCCGTCGCGGTCAGCTCGATATCGGCACGCGCGATTCTGAGTGCCTGCGCTGCCTGCCGCCACTGCCGCGTCTCGTGCAGGACTTCCTCGACGATTGTGCGACCTCTGTCCTTCGACCCGACATACCATTCCGAAGTCTCGATGACGGTCGCAAGACACGGGCGGTTGTCAGACTCATCGATGTTCAGGACGTGGTCGGCTCTGTCCGTGTTCGGGTTCAGATCGAAGGCGGGGGCGAGGCGCCAACCTGTCGCGGTGAGAAGAAAACCGTGGTTTCTCAAGTGATCGTCGCGGTTGCCGATTGCGACGTTAAAGGTTACTCGCCGGAAAAGCTGCTCGAGGTCGGAAGCGATGTGATCCTTGGCTCCGCGCGCGTGCAGGAACTCAGCGAGCTCGAGGTAACTGGTCCCCTCGCTCTGAGCCTTTCGAAGCATTGCCATTGCGGAGGCATAGAAGCGCCGTCGGATACCGGAACGATCGAAGCGCTGCACGCAGAAGGTGCGGTACTCGCCGCCGAAGCGGCGCAGCTCGAAAGCCGCCACCGCGATGCCTGCCCGTGCGGCAAGTTGTTGCGCGAGCGATTCCCAGGCGCCGACGTCTCGGGTGTCATCGCGTGCGGGAAACTTCGCGATCCACAGGCTTCCGTTCGTTTGGATGAAGCTCGCCTTCGGACGAGCACCGCCGAGCGACGCCCCAGGAGCCACCAGGACTTTCAGCCATCGTCGCAGCGCTGTGAGATCGTCCATGCGCTTCGCGGTGATCTCGCGTGCCACGACCTCGAGCTCCTCGAGATCCGCGACCGGCGGCACGGCCAAGGTGTCGTGCGCGACGAAGGCCTTCTCCCCGGGGCGGCGATAACGCAGCGCTCCCTGGCGGCTTACATCCTCGACGCCCAGGAAAGTCCCATGCATGGAGCGTCCGAGGCTTGCGGCCTTCATCTCTGGCGGCAAGGGCTTCGCGGCCCTTCATGAGAGTTTGCCCCCAGCGGTCGGGGGCGGAGTCGCCATGACGACCTCCAGCTGCTGGGAAGCTGCGGACTGCTGCCTGCCATTCGCCGCAGATGCTAGCGCCGCCGGCACGCCCACTGCTTTGGATTCTCGAGTCGGCGGATGACTTACAGCAATGCCATCGCGGCACTCATGCCTCGCGATGTGGTGGAAGCGCCGGCCGGTGGCGTTGCGCCGACATGCCACATTGACATGCCTTCGCCAAGCGCGTTATGCAACGCCATCAGGACATCTTCGACTACCGCAATGGCGACCTTCTTCACCGTCGGGCATTCCACGCGCACACTGTCCGAGTTGATCTCGATGTTGCAGGGCGCGCAGGTGCAGCTGCTGCTCGACGTGCGTACCGTGCCGCGCTCGCGCACCAATCCGCAGTTCAACGCCGATAGCCTGCCGCAGGCGCTCGCAGCGGTCGGAATCGGCTACGAGCACCTGGCCTCGCTGGGTGGTCTGCGCGGGCGGCCGCGCGGGGCTCCCCCGTCCGTCAACGACTTTTGGGACAACGCCAGCTTCCGCAACTTCGCCGACTATGCCGCCACCGCCGCCTTCCGGCAGGGACTGCAGCGCCTGCGCGAGCTCGGACACGAGCGCCGTTGCGCGCTCATGTGCGCCGAAGCGGTGTGGTGGCGCTGTCACCGGCGCATCATTGCCGACTACCTGCTGGCCGCTGGCGAGACGGTCTACCACCTGATGGGAAATGACCGCGCAGAGCCCGCGAAGCTCACACCGGTCGCGCGGCTGACGCCCGAGGGGACGCTGATCTATCCACGCGAGCTGCCGGCGCGCGACGCGACCTGATAGCCCGCACGAAACATGTGGCCCAGGCGCACGTGGCCCAGGCGCATGTGATCAAGGGTGCAAGGCGCCTGGGGCCGGTGGCAGCTGCGGTACCCGTTGATGCGTCGCAGGTAGCTGCGAATCAGGACAGCCGAGCTGCTCGTACTGTTGCTGCAGCTGGTCGATGCGCTTATCGGCCTTGGCGATGGTCGCATTGACGATGTCCTCGTCGATGCTCTTACTGGGTGCGGCGCGCTCGGTAACCTGTTCACCGCGTATCTGCTGACGTATGTCCGAACATTGCGCCGCGAGCTGCTGCTGTGCCTGCGCCGCCTGTGCCTGCGCCACCGCCTTCGATGTCGCCGTACCGTTGTGACCAGCCGCTATTGCGGCGCTGGAGGCGCCGTCGGCTACCGGAGGAGGAGCTTGAACGCCTGGGCCAATTTCGCCCAATGACGTCGTACTGCCGTCGGCTGCTGGGGCGGTGCCCGCCGGGGCCGTGCTGGTGCTGGCGCCTGCGGGGACAGCGGCGGCGGCGGCGGCTGGCGGTTGCCTGCCGGCGGCAGTACAGCTCAGCTCCAGCAGGGCACCTGCAATCAGTAGCAGGATATACAGGAATCGGTGATTCATGGGGGGCCTGCGGTCAGCGGTGGGGGCGCCTCAACGGGCCGTGCGGTACGTAGGGGTTACAGCGATGGATTACGGTTACTGCGATGGATTACGGTTACCGCGATGGTAACCGAGTGCCTCGAGCGGCGTTGGGCGGTGATTCGTCTCGTTACTGCGTTGCAGCATAGCGCTCTCGGCGGGCCGGGCGCCGGAAGTCTTCGCTTATAATCCTTGATGTCTTCCGGGGTGGCGCACCGATCCGGCGAAAGTGGCGGAATGGTAGACGCGCTGGCCTTAGGAGCCAGTGGGGCAACCCGTGAGAGTTCGAGTCTCTCCTTTCGCACCAAGGCTTCCGCTCTGCGGCTCTCGCGTAGCCTTCTCGCATGATGGGTGAGGTAATGCAGGTATCGGTGACAAAAACCCAGGGCCTGGAGCGGCGGCTGGAGGTGGCAGTGCCGGGCGAGCAGGTGGCCGGAGAGGTCGACCAGCGGCTCAAACGGTTGACGCGAACGGCCCGAATACGCGGCTTTCGGCCCGGTAAGATCCCCTATGCCGTTGTGAAACAGCAATTCGGCAGCCAGGTGCACGCCGAGGCAGTCTCGGACCTGATGCAGCGCACGTTCGCCGAAGCCCTCGACCAGCAGAAGCTGCGTCCCGCGGGCGGTCCGCGTATCGAGCCGATCGCGGTGGAACCCGGCAGCGAACTGCGCTACGCGGCCGTGTTCGAGGTGATGCCCGAGGTGACCGTCAAGCCGCTCGATGCGCTGACGGTCGAGCGTGCCACGGCGACGGTCTCGGAGCAGGATGTGGATGCGATGCTCGAAAGCATGCGCGCCCAGCGACCGAATTTCTCCGCCGTTTCCCGTGCCGCAGCCGCGGGTGATCGCGTGACGCTCGACCACGAAGGCCGCATCGACGGGGTGGCTTTTCCGGGTGGCACCGGGACCGGAGTGCGGGTCGTGGTTGGAGCACGCCACATCCTCCCGGAGCTCGACCAGGCCCTCGTGGGCATGGCGGCCGGCGAGGTGCGCACGGTGCAGGCGCACTTTCCGCAGGATTACGGCGCCGAAGCCGTCGCCGGTAAGGAGGCGCAGTTCGAGCTCAGGGTAACCCTGGTCGAGGAGCGCAGCCTCCCGGCCCTGGATGATGATTTTGTGCGCAAGTTCGGCATCACCGAGGGCGGTCTCGCGGCATTGCGGACCGAAGTACGCCGGAATATGGAGCGGGAGCTGACGGAGGCCGTGCGCGGGAAGCTACGCGAGCAGCTGCTCGAGGCCCTGTATCGCGACAATCCCCTGGAGCTGCCGCGCGCGCTGATCGAGGAGCAGCTCGGGGAGCTGCAGGCACAGATGCTGCGTCGCCTCGGGACAACCGACAGCGCGCAGCTGCCGGGGCGCGACTTCTTCGAGCCGGCTGCACGGCGCCGTGTGGCCCTGGGGCTGCTGCTGGGTGAAGTCGTGCGCTCGCAGGGCTTGAAGGTTGATCGCACGCGCGTCGAGGAGCGCCTGGAGGCCGCAGCGGCCGCCACGGGACATCCCGAGGAGGCGCGGCGCCAGTACCTGGCAAGCCGCGAGGCGATGCACCAGCTCGAGTCGGCGGCTTTGGAGGATCAGGCGATCGATTGGATGCTCTCGCAGGTTAAAATCACGGACCGGCCATCCAGCTTTCGCGAGGTGACTGGATTTGGTCAAACTGCCGGTCAAACCGGCTGACAGGACACTCGGACGAGCACAGCCATGAATGAACGCGGCTTGAACCTGGTACCCATCGTCGTCGAGCAGACCTCGCGGGGCGAGCGCTCATACGACATATATTCGCGCCTGCTGAAGGAACGGCTGGTCTTCATCGTCGGCCAGATCGACGATTTCATGGCCAACGTCGTCGTGGCACAGCTGCTGTTTCTCGAATCGGAAAACCCCGACAAGGACATCGCGCTGTACATCAATTCTCCCGGTGGGGTCGTCAGCTCGGGGCTGGCCATCTACGACACGATGCAGTTCATCAAGCCCGACGTGAGCACCATCTGCATTGGACAGGCCGCCAGCATGGGTGCGGTTCTGCTGGCGGGCGGCACCAAGGGCAAGCGCTACGCCCTGCCACACGCACGCATCATGATCCACCAGCCGCTGGGCGGTTTTCAGGGCCAGGCCGCCGACCTGGAAATTCACGCGAAGGAGATGCTGATCACGCGCGATCGCCTGAACCGCATCCTCGCCAGGCACACCGGGCAGAGCGTGGATAAGATCAAGACCGATA
>JASHPX010000352.1 GCA_030037905.1 Gammaproteobacteria bacterium | reverse complement strand
CGGCCAGGTGCGCAACATCGCCGAGGTGACCACGGCGGTGGCGCGCGGAGACCTCTCGCGCAAGATCACCGTGGACGTGCGCGGGGAGATCCTGCAGCTGAAGGAGACCGTCAACACGATGGTCGACCAATTGAACGGCTTTGCCGCCGAGGTCACGCGCGTGGCGCGCGAGGTGGGCACCGAGGGCAAGCTCGGCGGCCAGGCCTATGTGCCCGGCATCGGCGGCACGTGGAAAGACCTGACCGACAATGTCAACTCCATGGCCGGCAATCTCACCGGACAGGTGCGCAACATCGCCGAGGTGACCACCGCGGTGGCGCGCGGAGACCTGTCGCGCAAGATCACCGTGGACGTCAAGGGCGAGATCCTGCAGTTGAAGGACGCCATCAACACGATGGTGGACCAGCTCAACAGCTTCGCGGCCGAGGTCACGCGCGTGGCGCGCGAGGTGGGCACCGAGGGCAAGCTCGGCGGTCAGGCCGAGGTGCAGGGAGTGTCGGGCGTCTGGAAGGATCTCACCGACAACGTGAACTCCATGGCCAGTAACCTCACGGGTCAGGTGCGCAACATCGCGGAGGTTGCGACCGCCATCGCGCGCGGAGACCTGTCGCGCAAGATCACGGTGGATGTGCGCGGGGAGATCCTGCAGCTCAAGCAGACCATCAATACGATGGTCGATCAGCTGAACGGCTTTGCCGCGGAGGTCACGCGCGTGGCGCGCGAGGTGGGCACCGAGGGCAAGCTCGGCGGTCAGGCGGTGGTTCCCGGCGTCGACGGGACCTGGAAGGATCTGACCGATTCGGTCAATGCGATGGCCACCAACCTCACCGGGCAGGTGCGCAACATCGCCGAGGTGACCACGGCGGTGGCGCGCGGAGACCTGTCGCGCAAGATCACCGTGGATGTGCGCGGGGAGATCCTGCAGCTGAAGGAGACCATCAACACGATGGTCGACCAGCTCAACAGCTTCGCGGCCGAGGTGACGCGCGTGGCGCGCGAGGTGGGCACCGAGGGCAAGCTCGGCGGCCAGGCGATCGTGCCGGGCGTCGCCGGGACCTGGAAGGACCTCACCGACAACGTCAACTCCATGGCCGGTAACCTCACCGGCCAGGTCAGAAACATCGCCGAGGTGGCCACCGCGATCGCGCGCGGCGACCTCTCGCGCAAGATCACCGTGGACGTCAAAGGCGAGATCCTGCAGCTGAAGGAGACCATCAACACGATGGTCGATCAGCTCAACAGCTTCGCGGCCGAGGTGACACGCGTGGCGCGCGAGGTGGGCACCGAGGGCAAGCTCGGCGGCCAGGCGATCGTGCCGGGCGTCGCCGGGACCTGGAAGGACCTCACCGACAACGTCAACGTCATGGCCAACAACCTGACGAACCAGGTGCGCGGCATCGTCAAGGTGGTGACCGCGGTGGCGGAGGGTGATCTGCGCCAGCGGCTCACGGTGGAGTCCAAGGGAGAGGTCGCCGCGCTCGCCGACACCATCAACAGCATGACGGACACGCTGGCGATCTTCGCGGATCAGGTGACCACGGTGGCGCGCGAGGTCGGCGTCGAGGGGCGTCTGGGCGGTCAGGCGCACGTGCCTGGAGCCGCCGGCACGTGGAAGGACCTGACGGCCAACGTCAACCTGCTGGCTGCGAACCTCACCACGCAGGTACGCGCCATCGCCGAGGTGGCGACCGCCGTCACCAAGGGCGACCTGACGCGCTCCATTCAGGTGGACACACGCGGCGAGGTGTCCGATCTGAAGGACAACATCAACGCGATGATCGGCAATCTGCGCGCCACGACCGATCGCAACACCGAGCAGGACTGGCTGAAGACCAATCTCACCAAGTTCAGCCGCATGATGCAGGGCCAGCGCGATCTGGTCACGGTCGGACAGATGCTGCTGTCGGAGCTGGCGCCGCTGGTCGATGCGCACCAGGGCATCCTGTACGTTCTGGAGAGCGATGAGGGCGGCCGGCACCACCTCACGCAGCTCGCGAGCTTCGCGGATCCCAACGCCAGCAGCCCGCCGCGCCGCTACGGCATCGGCGAGGGTCTGGTGGGGCAGTGCGCGCTCGACCGCCAGCGTATTCTGCTGACCGACATTCCGCCGGAAGCCACCCCGGTGCGCTCCGGGCTGATCTCGGCTACGCCGCGCAACATCATCGTGCTGCCGGCCCTGTTCGAGGGGCAGGTGCGCGCAGTGATCGAGCTCGCCTCGCTCAAGGAGTTCACCGCTTCGCATCTGGCGTTCCTCGAGCAGCTCACCGGCAGCATCGGGGTGGTGCTCAACACCATCGAGGCCACGATGCGCACCGAGGGGCTGCTCAAGCAGTCCCAGCAGCTGGCGGTGGAGCTGCAGATGCAGCAGAAGGAGCTGCAGCAGACCAATGAGGAGCTGGCGACCAAGGCGCGCCTGCTGGCCGAGCAGAACGCCGAAGTGGAGCGCAAGAACCAGGAGATCGAGCTCGCGCGGCGCGCGCTGGAGGACAAGGCCGCGGAGCTCGCGCTGACTTCGCGCTACAAGTCCGAATTCCTGGCGAACATGTCGCACGAGCTGCGCACGCCTCTCAACAGCATCCTGATCCTCGGCCAGCAGCTGGCCGAGAACCCCGACGGCAACCTCACTGCGCGCCAGGTGGAGTTTGCCAAGACCGTACACGGCGCGGGCACCGACCTGCTGAATCTCATCAGCGACATCCTGGACCTGTCCAAGATCGAGTCGGGTACCGTCACCGTGGAGTCCGAGGAGCTGCCGTTCACGCAGCTGCGCGAGACGCTGGAGAGAAACTTCCGCCACGAAGCCGAGAGTCGCAAGCTCTCGTTCACGAGCCAGTTCGATGCCGGCGTCGGCCGCACGATCACCACGGACTACAAGCGCCTCATGCAGATCCTGAAGAATCTGCTGTCCAACGCGTTCAAATTCACCGATCACGGCGGGGTGCGCCTGCACGTGGGCGTGGCCGCCGGCGGCTGGCACTCCGGCCATCCGGTGCTCAGCCAGGCCCCACGCGTCATCGAGTTCTCCGTCAGTGATACCGGTATCGGCATTCCACCGGAGAAACAGCGCATCATCTTCGAGGCCTTCCAGCAGGCCGACGCCGGCACGGCGCGCAAATACGGCGGCACGGGCCTCGGGCTCGCAATCTCGCGCGAGCTGGCGCACCTGCTGGGCGGGGAAATCCGTCTCACGAGCACTCCGGGCAGTGGCAGTACCTTCACGCTGTACCTGCCGCTGGTATACGCAGGTCCCGCCTACAACCGTGGAGTCGCGGCCGGCGAGGCGGCGGCGGAGGCCGCGAGCGCCGACAGTGCGGCCGCCGGCGCGGCGGCGCTGCGCTATCAGCCGCGCGTCATCAGCGTGGCACGCGCCGAGGAGATCGTGGACGACCGTGAGAAGCTGCAGCCCGACGAGCCGGCGCTGCTGATCGTCGAGGACGATCCACATTACGCCCGCGTGCTGTTGAATTTGACGCGCGACCGTGGCTTTCGCGCGCTCGTCGCCAAGACGGGCGCGGAGGCGCTGGAGCTCGCGCGCCGCTACAAGCCGACCGCCATCACGCTGGATGTGTTCCTGCCGGACATGCTCGGGTGGACGGTGCTGAACCAGCTCAAGCGCGATCCGCAGACGCGGCACGTGCCCGTGCAGATCCTCACCGTAGAGGAGGAGAGGCAGTACGGTCTGGAGCGCGGCGCCTTCTCCTTCATCCGTAAGCCCGTGACCACCGACGGGCTCGAGGCGGCGTTCGATCGCATCAAGACCTTCACCGCACCGCGCGTGCGGCAACTGCTGGTCATCGAGGACGACCCGGCCGAGCAGCTGAGCATTCGCGAGCTCATCGCGCACGATGACATCGAGATCACCGCGGCGGGCACCGGCACCGAGGCACTGGGACTGCTGGCCGAGCGCGGCTTCGACTGCATCGTGCTGGATCTGCGGCTGCCCGATATGTCCGGATTCGAGCTGCTGGATCGCATGCAGCAGGATGAGCGGCTGCAGGATGTGCCCATCGTGGTGTTCACCGGCCGCGAGCTCTCCGATGCGGAGCAGAACGAGCTCAAGCGCAAGGCAAAGAGCATCGTGCTCAAGGGCGTGCAATCGCCGGAGCGGCTGCTCGACGAGACCGCGTTGTTCCTGCACCGTGTGATCGGCGAGCTGCCGCCGGCCAAGCAGAAGATGATCGAGCAGCTGCACGAAAGCGACGAATTGCTGCGCGGCCGCAAGGTGCTCGTCGTCGATGACGATATCAGGAATATTTTTGCATTGAACAGCCTGCTGGAGCGACACAATATGCAGGTCATCAGCGCGAACAACGGCCAGGACGCGATCCGGCTCATCGAGGGGACCCCGGATCTGGCGCTGGTGCTGATGGATATCATGATGCCGGAGATGGACGGCTATGAGACCATCCGGCGTATTCGAGGCCGGACGGAGCTGCGCCGGCTGCCGATCATCGCGTTGACCGCCAAGGCCATGAAGGGAGATCGTGAGAAATGTCTGGAGGCCGGAGCCTCGGATTACGTCGCCAAGCCGGTGAACACCGAGCAATTGCTGTCACTGGTCCGCATGTGGCTGCACCGCTAGGCTGAAGGCACGGCGAGGACGACACGATGAGCTCTGAATCCGCCGTCCAGGCGACGGCGCCGCCGCACGGACCCACCGAAAAGGTCAACATCCTGCTCGTGGACGATCAGCCGGCGCGGCTGCTGTCCTACGAGTCGATCCTGAGCGAGCTCGGGCACAACCTCATCAGCGCGCGCTCCGGTAGGGAGGCGCTCGAGCGGCTCATGGCCCACGACTTCGCCGTGGTGCTGCTCGACGTGAACATGCCGGGAATGGACGGCTTCGAAGTCGCAAGCATGATCCACGAGCACCCGCGCTTCGAGAAGACGCCCATCATCTTCATCACCGGCGTGCATATCAACGAGATGGACCGCCTGCGCGGATACACACTCGGGGCCGTGGACTACGTGTCGATACCGGTGGTGCCGGCGATCCTGCGGACCAAGGTGGCCGTGCTGGTGGAGCTGTACTGCCAGCGGAGCGAGCTGCAGCGGCTCAACCAACACCTCACGGAGGCCAACGCAAGGCTGGCCGAGGCGCATTCGACGCTGCAGGCCGAGAAGACCCGCGAACTGGAGGAGCTGAACGCGCAGCTACGAGAGGCCAACCGCAACAAGGACGAGTTCCTGGCGATGCTGGCGCACGAGCTGCGCAATCCGCTCGCCTCGATTCACAACGCGGTGCAGTTGATGCGCAAGCCGCAGCTGCCCGCGACCCAGCTCGGCTGGGCGCGCGACATGATCGAGCGGCAGCTCGGCCACCTCACGCGCCTGATCGATGATCTGCTGGATGTGGCGCGCATCACGCGCGGCAAGATCAATCTGGCGCGCGAGCCGGTGCCACTCTCCACGGTGGTGACACGGGCGCTCGAGACCGTGCAGCCGATGCTGTCGCGTCAGGGGCACGAGCTGGCGCTGAATGTCGCCGAGGAGCCACTGTTCATCGATGGGGATCCGACGCGACTGATCCAGATCGTCGGCAACATGCTCAGTAACGCCGTCAAGTACACGCACGCCGGCGGGCGCATCGAGCTCACGGCCGGTCGCTGCGGCGAGGACGTGGAGATCCGCATCCGCGACAACGGCATCGGTATCGATCCGGAGCTGATCCCGACGGTCTTCAACCTGTTTGCGCAAGCCTCGGGTGGCGAGCCGGGCAATCAGGCTGGCCTGGGGATCGGGCTGGCGCTGGTCAAGCGCCTGGTGGAGCTGCACGGCGGACACGTCGAGGCACACAGCGACGGCGTCGGCAAAGGCAGTGAGTTCACGGTGCGTTTCCCGCGGATGCCGAGCGATGCGGCCACGGCGCCCGTCAAGCCCGCTCTGGCTGTCACGAAGGAGGGTGCACTGCGGCGCATCCTGATCGCCGACGACAACCGCGATGCGCTCGAGAGCCTCGCGCAGCTGCTGCAGCTGGACGGCCACGAGGTCTACCAGGCCGCGGACGGCCTGGAGGCGCTGGCGATGGCAACCCGGACGCGCCCCGATCTGGCAATGCTCGACATCGGCATGCCGGGACTGGATGGCTACGAGGTCGCCCGCCGCATCCGTACCGAGGACTGGGGTCACACCATCACGCTCGTGGCAGTGACCGGTTGGGGACAGGACGCCGACCGCCGTCGCTCGCAGGAGGCCGGCTTCGACTCGCACTGGGTCAAGCCATTGGATGCGCAGAAGCTCGCTGCGTTGCTGAATGCTCTGCCGGCAGCGTCCCCGGCGACCGCGGCGGGTGTGGCGGCCGAAAATCGCGGGCCGCTGCTGCGTCGCGCTGGGGACGCGGCCTAGAGCTGCCGGGTCCCAGGCCCGCGAGTTCCATCGAAGAATTTGCATGCGCCTCGACGCCTCGGTGGCGGCGGTGGTGACCGGTGGTGCCTCGGGACTCGGGGCAGCGACGGCACGCCTGCTCAGGGAGGCCGGTGTGCGCGTGGCGCTGTTCGACACCGACGCCGCTCGCGGTGAGGCGCTCGCCGCCGAGATCGACGCGCTGTTCGTACGCGTGGACGTGACCTCGCAGGCGAGCGTCGAGCAGGGATTCGCGGCGGCACGAGCAGCGCACGCACAGGAGCGCATCCTGGTTAACTGTGCCGGCATCCTCGCGGGGGCGAGGACCGCATCGCGCCGGCGCGACGAAGCCGGGGCCATCGATGGGGCCGTCAGGCCTTTCCCGATCGATCTGTTCGAACGCGTCGTGAGCGTCAACCTCGTCGGTACGTTCCGTTGCCTCGCGCTCTCGGCGGCCGGCATGCTCACCAATGCGCCCGACGCCGGTGGGGAGCGGGGCGTCGTCGTCAACACCGCCTCGGTGGCCGCCGAGGAGGGACAGATCGGTCAGGCCGCCTATGCCGCTTCCAAGGGAGGCATCGTGGCGCTGAGCGTGCCGGTGGCGCGTGACCTCGCGGCGGAGGGCGTGCGCATCAATGCCATTCTGCCCGGCGTGTTCGAGACACCGCTGCTGGCGAGCGCACCACAGGCCGCGCGCGCGGCTCTGGCGGCCGCAGTACCGTTCCCGCAGCGAACTGGACGCCCGGAGGAATTCGCTTCGTTGGTGCTGGAGATCTGCCGAAACAGCTACCTGAACGCCGCGGCGATCCGGCTCGACGGGGCGCTGCGCATGCCGCCCCGCTAGGCAGTAGCACAGCAGCGCATGACGTAGGAATCCCGCGTAGATATGGTGACCCACTGGGCGAATACATCAGATGTATTCGCCCAGTGGGTCACCATATCCACGCGGGTTGTCTTCGACGAGCGCTGCTGTGCTACTGCCTGGCGGGGCGGCTAGACGCTGTTGATGATGCGCGCCTTGATGGCCTCGTACTCGGCGTCCGAGATCAGGCCAGCCTCGAGCATGGAGCGCGCGTTGCGCAGGCGTGTCGTGGCGTCCTCACCGGCGGGCTGGCCGCTTGCAGCACCGCTGCCTGGCGCGCCCGCGCTTGCGGCCCCGCTGGCCGCGCCGGCTCCGGCACCCGGCATGATGCCAGCAGCGCCGCTGCCGGTGACGTTGCCGCCGCCGCCCAGGATGCCGAGCTGAATGCCGCCGGCACGCGCGCGCAGCTCCTCGAGCTCACGTATGCGGCGCTTCTCGCGCCAGGCCTGATCGTTCGCCTGGCAGATGCGATAGAGCGCCTGCGCCTGCTCCTTGCGCAGCCCGTCGAATACCAGCGTACGCAGCTGCGTGGAAGCCGAAGCGAGGTCCGGGCTGCTGAAGGCACTCACCTGCAGGCGCGCGGCCAGCACGCCGACGTGGATGTGCACCTCGCGCAAGTCCTGCCAGCGGATATCGGTCAGATCGAATCCTCCGATGAGGGGCCGGGACACGGCCAGCAGCCGGCCGCTGGTCGCACCCACGATCAATCGCCGGCGCAGCAGTGCGAAGACACGCAGTTGAATCGCCCAGGCCTCGAGTTTCTCCTCGGCGGTCAGCACCGAGCGCAGGCAGGTGAGCGCCTGCTCGCTGCCGGGATCAGCCGCCTGCGACTGGGACTGCGTGTCGCTCACGATGCCGACTTCAATCGCGCTGACGTCAGGAGGGTGAGGGGGCCGCCGCGACCGGGCGATCCACGCGCGAGAACACCTGGCCGAGCTGCAGACCCATGACGAGTGCGCCCGCCAGCGCCGGAATCATCGTCGGCCAGCTGAGCACGGAGAATCGTCCGTAGCGCAGCAGCACATAGCCGATGACCAGATTCACCATGCCCCACAGCACGTTGACCGGCGGGCGCGACAGCCCGCGCCCTGGGGGACTTGCGAACGGTGTCGGAAAGCGGCTGCCGCTGACGCCGCGGGTGAAGTGCGGCACGAAGTTCGCGAGGAAGGCTCCGCCGACGAAACACATCAGGTAGTCATACCACTGCATGGTGCTTTCCCCCTGCGCACGTTCTGCGCACGATGCTACACCTTTTGCTCGAGACGAGATTCATCCACGGCGGCGTGGCAGAATGCCAGGGTTGCAGATCTACCCGCGCAGGTGCGAAGGAGTCTGCGGCCCATGCCGCCAACGTTGCCCATGAAGCCCCCCATGCGGCCTATGCAGCCCATGCGGTCCATGCGCCGCCGCGTACTGTGCGTCTCGCTGCTGCTGATGGCCGCCGTCGCGGTCGTGCCGAGCGCCCGCGCCGCGCGTGGCGACGTGGCGCGCATGCAGCGCGCCGTCGAGACTCTGGCGAAGCAGGGGCATTTCATGGGCTCGGTGCTGGTGGCGCAGGCAGGGCGGGTGTTGCTCGACCGCGGTTACGGGGATGCAAATCTGGAGCTGAAGGTGCCGGACTCGCCCGCCACCAAGTACCGTCTCGGCTCGATTACCAAGCAGTTCACGGCGGCCGCGATCCTGCTCCTGCAGCAACGCGGGCAGCTCAGGGTCAACGATCCGGTCGCGAAGTATCTGCCCGACGCTCCCGCAGCCTGGAGCCATGTCACGATCTTCAATCTGCTGACCCATACTTCGGGTATTCCAAACTATTCGGACTTGCCGGATTTCGACGCCACCAAGGCTCTGCCGGCCACCCCCGAGCAGCTGGTGGCGCGATTCCGTGACCAGCCACTGCAGTTCGAGCCCGGTACGGCCTGGCGCTACAGCAACTCCGGCTACACGCTGCTCGGCTACCTGATCGAAAGGATCAGTGGAGAGCCGTACGCGCAGTTTCTACGCGAGAACATTTTCGAGCCACTGGGCATGCGCGACACGGGCTATGACTCCAACAGCGCGATCATTCCGGAGCGCGCGGAGGGATATACGCCTGGCCCGGACGGCTCGCCGATCAATGCACAATACATCGACATGAGTGTCCCGTACGCGGCCGGTGGCCTGTACTCCACCACGCACGATCTGCTGCGCTGGGAACAGGCCCTGTACGGCGGCAAGCTGCTGTCGGCGGATTCCCTGCGGCAGATGACCACGCCGTTCATGAATAACTATGCGTTGGGCCTTGCGGTGCGAACACTGCCGGGCATCGGTGCGCTGTACTCACATGGTGGCAGTATCTACGGGTTCAACGGCGACATCAGCTACGTACCCGCGGCGCAGCTTGCGGTGATCGTGCTCGCCAATCTCAACGGCCCGGCCCCGCAAATCCTCTCGCGCCAGCTGCTCGGCATCGCGTTGCATGCGCCCGACATCGGCCCGCCTGCCCCGCCGCCAGCCTCGCCGGACAACGGCTCGGCGTCGCCGGACGAGGGACCGCCACTGTCGGATTAGTCCGTCACGCCGGCAGCGCGCGCTGATGCCGGGGCGTTACACTCCGTTCAGGTCGAGTGTGCCACGATGTGCCTGGGGCGGTGTGATGGATGAGCCGCGCGATGGTGAGCGGCGCGATGGAGCGGGGCGCGTGATGGGATGGGTCGCGTGATGCGAAGGGGCGCGTGATGGACGAGCTGCGCGCCCGCGTGCAGCGCCGCCGCGCCAGTCATATGCCGCTGCGCGTGCTCGCGTGGATCGCCGTGGGTGCGGTCCTTTACTTCGGGCACGCGGCCTTCATCCCCGTGGCCCTGGCCGTGCTGTTCTGGCTGGTGCTCACCACTCCCGTCGAGGCACTGCACCGTCGAGGGGTACCCCGTGGTGCGGCGGCCATCCTCATCCTGCTGATATTCGTGGGCCTGGTGGGCGGTTCGGTCAACCTGATCTGGACGCCCGCCCAGGCTTGGTGGGCTTCGGCCCCGGGAACGCTGCATACGATCGAGCGCAAGCTGCGCCCGGTGTCGCGTCTCGTGCAGCGTGTCGAGCTGCTCACCGACCGGGCGGGTCAGATCGCACAGCCGCGCACGAACAACGAGCGCGCAGCGCCCCGGGAGGCACGTCCCGCCGCGCCCGCTGCGGCGCCGGCACCCGTGTCGCCGGTGTCCGGATCAGATGCCCTGACGCTGCTCAGCGTCACCCGCACCGCTCTGGTGGCGTTCGTGACCGTCGTGATCGTCACCATATTCCTGCTGGCCGGCGGGCCGCCGATGTTCGCGCGCATGGGCGGGGCGCTGGCGAGCGACGTGCAGTCGGCGCGCATGCTCAAGGTCATCGAGGCAGTACGACACGAGGTCGGCCGCTACTATGGCAGCATCGCGCTGATCAATCTCGGCCTGGGGCTCGCGACCGCCGGGGTCACCAAGCTGCTGGGCATGCCCAACCCGCTGCTATGGGGAGCGGTCGCGGCGCTCTTCAATTTCGTGCCCTACGTCGGGTCGGCGACGACGTTGTTGCTGCTGACCGTCGTGGCATTTGTGTCATTCGACACGATCGGTCGTGTGCTCGCGGTTGCCGGCTGCTACGTTGCACTGGCGACGATCGAGGGCCAGATCGTGCAGCCGCTGGTGGTCGGGCGGCGCCTGGAGCTCAATCCCATCATCGTGTTCCTCGCCCTGTGGTTTGGCGGCTGGTTCTGGGGCATCGCCGGCATCGTCATCGCCATTCCCACGCTCGTGACGCTCAAGGTCGTCGCGGGGCACTGGCGAGGCGGAGGACCGCTGCAGGAATTCTTGAGTCCGAACGATCTGTCACGCTACCACCCGAAGCAGGTCAGCGCCTCGATCGCGCTGCGCCGCGAACATAAATAACGCCGGTGAATAACGCCGGTGAATAACGGCGCGCGGCTGCGCCTGCCTTCTGCTAAGCTGCATTCACTCAGGTCTCGGTTGCCGTCCATTGCGCTTACTGCGTTGATTTTCCATCGCCACTGCGGCCGAAGCCGCATCCTCGCCTGCGCGGCATGCTGAGGTGGGTCGAAGGGCTGTTCGAGCCCACCGCGCGCACGCCTTCCGAGCCGCCGAGCCACGGACTCGGTGCGTTCTACGCACACTACCTGCGCCAGATCCGTGGACTGATCGTCGCGCTGTTCGCCACCGGACTTGCGGTCGCGGCGCTGGATGTCACCATTCCGCTGTTCATCGGGCGAGTGGTGACGCTGGTGTCCGCCTATCGCCCGGCACAGTTGCTGGCGGCCGCGGGTACGCAGCTTCTGGCGATGGCATTGGTGTTCCTGGTCGGCCGGCCGCTGGCGCTGTTTGCGCAGTACCTGGTCACCAACCAGATCATCAATCCCGGCGTCACCAACATGATCCGCTGGCAGAGCCACTGGCACGTGGTGCGCCAGAGCTGGACCTTCTTTCAGAATGATTTCGCGGGACGCATCGCCAACCGTGTGATGCAGACGGGGCCGGCGCTACGCGAGAGCATGGTGTCCGCCACCAACGCCGTCTGGTACATCATCGTCTACGGGGGCAGCAGCGTCGCGCTGCTCTCGGCGATGAGCTGGCAGCTGGCACTGCCGATCCTCGGCTGGTTCGGCGTGTACGCACTGCTGCTGGTCGCGTTCGTGCCGCGGCTGCGCGAGCGCTCGCGCGCGATCTCCGAGGCGCGCTCGGCGCTCACCGGGCGAGTCGTGGACAGCTACACCAACATCCTCACCGTGAAGCTGTTCGCGCGCGCCCAGGACGAGGACGCATTCGTGCGCGAGGCGGTCGATCAGCATACCGGCGCGTTTCGCAATCAGACGCGGCTGGCCACCGGCTTCACGATGCTGCTGGCGGTGCTGAACGCCGCGCTGGTCGTGGCCACCGGCGCGGTCGCAGTGCTGCTGTATCGCGCAGGTCACATCGCCGTGGGCGCGGTCGCGACCGCGCTGCCGATGGCCTGGCAGATCGCCAACATGGCGGGCTGGGTCGCCGCGAACGTCACCAGCATCTTCGAGAACGTCGGCGTCGTGCAGGATGGCATGCGCTCGATAGCGGTCACGCGGCAGATGCCCGACGCGCCGGGTGCAGTGGCGCTGGCCGTACCGCAGGGAGCGATCCGCTTCGAGGACATTCACTTCGACTATGGCCGCGACCGGCGCGTGCCGGTATTGCACGGCATCGATCTGGCCATCGCGCCAGGCGAGCGCGTTGGAATCGTCGGGCCGTCCGGCGCGGGCAAATCGACGCTGGTGAATCTGCTGCTGCGCTTCCACGAGCCGGCGCGCGGGCGCATCCTCATCGATGGACAGGATATCGCCACGGTCCTGCAGGAGAATCTGCGCCGGCAGATCGCGATGGTCACGCAGGACACGGCGCTGCTGCACCGATCAGTGCGTGACAACATACGTTACGGCCGGCCCGATGCGAGCCAGGACATGATCGAGGAGGCGGCGCGGCGTGCCGAGGCGCATGAATTCATCCTGGGCCTGGAGGACTGGCTCGGCCGCTGCGGCTATGAGGCGCATGTCGGTGAGCGTGGTGTGAAGCTCTCCGGCGGACAGCGCCAGCGCATCGCCATCGCACGCGTGGTGCTGAAGAACGCGCCGATCCTGGTGCTCGATGAGGCCACCTCGGCGCTGGATTCGGAGGCCGAAGCGGCGATCCAGGGACAGCTCGACGCACTCATGCAGGGCCGGACGGTGATCGCGATCGCGCACCGGCTGTCGACGATCGCACGCATGGATCGGCTCATCGTCCTGAACCGCGGGCGCATCTGCGAGATGGGCACGCACGCGCAGCTGCTCGTGGCCGGAGGGTTGTACGCACAGCTTTGGCGGCGGCAGTCCGGAGGCTTCCTGGCCGATGCGGCGCCACCGAGGGAGGCGGCAGCGGCCGCGGCAGCGCAGGAGAGGCAGAGATGGCAGGGCAGACTGCACTGAGCGCGGCAGGGTTGTCCGAGGCGCGGCTTGCACGGCTGCGCGCCGGACTCGAGCGCTACGTGGAACGCGGCGAGGTGGTCGGCGTGGCCGCGCTCATCAACCGGCGCGGCGCGACGCACGTCGAGACCCTCGGCTGGCAGGATCGCGAGCGGCGCGATCCGATACAGCGCGATACCCTGTTTCGCATTGCCTCCATGACCAAGCCGGTCACGGCCGCCGCTGCCATGATGCTGGTGGAGGAGGGCAGGATCGGACTCGACGAGCCCCTCGACCCCTGGTTGCCGGAGCTCGCGGCGCGGCGCGTGCTCCGGCGCATCGACGCAGCGCTCGAGGATACCGTGCCCGCCGAGCGCGCCCTGACGCTGCGCGATCTGCTGACCCTGCGCCTGGGGTTCGGCATGCTGCTGGAGCCACCCGACCGCTACCCGATCCAGCGCGCGATCACACAGCTGCAGCTCTGGGGTCGCAAGCCCTGGCCGCCGCACACTCCCGACGAGTGGCTGCGGCGCCTGGGGAGCCTGCCGCTGATGTATCAGCCCGGCGAGCGCTGGGTATATCACATGGGCTCGGAGGTGCTCGGCGTGCTCATTGCGCGGCTGGCGGGACAGTCGTTCGAGGACTTGCTGCGCGAGCGGCTGTTCGAGCCGCTCGGCATGCGTGACACCGGTTTCTGGGTCCCGGCCGCGAAGCTCGAGCGCTTCGCCAGCTGCTACCAGGACGGAGGGCCGGGTCATCCGCCGCGGCTGTTCGACGATGCGCGCGACAGTCAGTGGAGTCGCCCGCCGCCCTTTGCGAGCGGTGGCAGCGGCCTGGTCTCTACAATGGACGATTACGCGGCCTTCGCGCGCATGATGCTCGAGCACGGGCGCTTCGGGACGCGACGCATCCTCGCACGGCCGACGGTGCAGGCGATGATCACCGATCAGCTGACCGCGCAGCAGAAGGCGCTGAGCCCGGGGTTCTTCCCGGGGTTCTGGGACAGCCGCGGCTGGGGCTTCGGCCTCGCGGTGGTTACGCGCCGCGACAGCCCGTGGATGAGCCCGGGAGGCTTTGGCTGGGATGGGGTCTACGGTAGCTCCTGGTACTCGGATCCGAGCGAGGATCTGACGGCGATTCTCATGGTGCAGCGCCTGAGCTTCGCGCCGACCATCGCCGGGATCAACGCGGACTTTCGCACGCTGGTCTATCAGGCGATCGACGACTGAGGGCCTCTGCCACGAGGGGGCATGGGGGCATGTGGCGTGTTACGTCAGATGTAACACGCCACATGCCCCCATGCCCCCTCATGGGTCCGGCCTCGTTCGCGTGCCCGCGTGATCGCGAGGCGTCCGGGCAGGACCAACGAGACAGGCACGAACGACACGAGGACCGACGACGATTGATATGGGTACCCATATCCACTAGAATTGCTCCACATATGAAGACCACTCTCGATATAGCAGACCCACTCCTCAAAGAAGCGAAGGCCGTGGCACGCAAGGAGAACTTGACGATCCGCGAGCTGGTGGAACGGGGGCTCAAGCTCGCGCTTGCCGAGCGCAAGGTCGTGCGTCGCTTCAGGTTGCGCGACGCCTCGTTTTCGGGACAGGGGCTACGACCGGAGGCCGCCGGGCTGTCCTGGGATCAACTGCGTGCGTTGAGTTACGAGGGACACGGCGGTTGATCGCGGTCGATACGAATATCCTGGTGTACGCCCATCGTCGCGATAGCCCGTGGCACGAGCGCGCCGCGCAGTGTATGCGCGAGTTGGCCGAAGGAGCGGGCACGTGGGCTGTGCCGTGGCCATGCATTCACGAATTTCTGGCGATCGTGACTCACCAGCGCATCTACGCGCCTCCGAGCCCTCTCACCAGAGCCATCGAGCAAGTTCAGGCGTGGCTGGAGTCACCGAGCGTGGTACTACTGGCGGAAGGAGACGGGTATTGGATGACACTGGCGCAGCTGCTGGCGAAGACGAAGGTCACGGGTCCGCATATCCACGATGCGCGGATCGCTGCGCTTTGTATCTACTCGAATGTACGGGAGTTGTTCACCGTTGACCGGGATTTCAGCCGTTTCGGAGCGCTCGCGACTCGTAACCCGCTCGCGCTCGGTTGAGCGGGGTCGTGGGGCGTGGGGACATTTTCCGGGACACGGGCTACCTGCTCACGCGCTGCGTCGCAGCCGCGGCTTCTTCGCTTCCGGCTCGTACTCGAGCAGGTCGCCCGGCTGGCAGTCGAGAAACCGGCAAATGGCCTCGAGCGTGGAGAAGCGCACGCCGCGTACCTTGCCGGACTTGAGCAGTGACAGGTTCGACTCGGTGATTCCGATGGCGGCAGCCAGCACGTTGGAATGCACCTTGCGCCTGGCGAGCATGACGTCCAGTCGTACGATGATGGGCATCAGATGAAGTCCTTACGTTCCAGGTCCGCTTCGCGTCCCAGTTCCATGACGTGTGTGGGTGCCGGGGTTCCAGTAGATGTCGTGAAGACGAGATGCTCGTGGCCGGCATGGTAGCACGTGTTTTCTGTAAAACAATAATACCATACTGTTTTATTAAATAAGGACGCCGCGACGACGAGGGAGGGCGGAGCTGGGCGACGCGCCGGCGGTCGAAGGCACGTCGCCGGTCGAGGGGTGCAGGGCGGGGGACGTGGCCCGCGCGCCGCGGGAACTGTGCTCCAGTCGTGGCTCCATCCGTTGCACGGGGGACATGCGTGGCGGCTACCGCGAAGTTCTTCGGACATGAGTCACGTTAATCAGCACTGCCAGGCTCATAGAATGAGGGGCGACCTCATCAGCTACCGGGCCCCAGGGCCGGCGTCCGAGAGATCGAATCCATGGCATCGCTCGAAGACATACCGCTCAAATTCGGCCAAGTCATTCAGCTGCAGCTCTTGCGGCTGGATCAGTCCCGCGTCTATGCGAGGCTGATCGGCTATCTGGCCAATCAGGCGGTACTGGTCACCTTGCCGAGCAATGCGGACCCATCGTTCCCCATCGCCGAAGCCGAGGCTTTCGTCTGCCGCGGCTTCGCCGGCCGCGTGGCTTTCGGATTTCAGACACGCATCATAAAAGTGGCCCTGGCGCCGTTCCCGCACGTCTACCTGACGTACCCGAAGGAAGTCGAGTCCGTGGTGGTTCGCAAGACGACGCGGATCGCGATCCAGTGCGAAGGCGCGCTGCTGAAGAAGACGCAGGAGGGGGAGACACGCGAGCCCGCGACCGTGATGGATATCAGTGCCTCGGGAACCTGCGTGCTCGCAAAAACGGAATTTGCCACGGTCAAGGACTCATTGACCCTGGCACTGCCGGCGGCATCAACCGGTGAGGCGGAGATTCGCCTGGGGGTGATCGTGCGTAGCACCCGCGCCAGCGATAGCGGCACGACAAATGGGTCGGCGTGCCAGTACGGTATGGAGTTCGTGGATCTGAGCGCAGAACAAACGCGCGCGGTCGAGAAGCTGATCCAGGAACACCTGATACGCGGCCTTTAACTGGCTACACGGCTGACTGGCTACGTGAGCTCTGACCGGCTACGTTCGTCGTGACCGGCTACGTGCGCCGTGACCGGCTACGCGGGGCTATGACTATCTGCCGGCCATCGCGGCGAGGTGCGCCGGGTAACGCTCCCCCTCAATCTTGATCTGCGAGAGTGCCGATTGGATCAGCTGCAGATCTTCAGCGGAGAGCTGCAGATCCGCGGCGCGGTTATTCTCCTTGAGTCGCTCGAGTTTCGTGGTCCCGGGGATCGGAACGATCCACGGCTTCTGAGCCAACAGCCACGCGAGCGCAATCTGCGCCGGTGTGGCGCCCTTGGACGCGGCGATCGACTCGAGGCGTTCGACCAGTTGCCGATTCGCTCTGCGGTTGTCGGGTGAGAAGCGCGGGACGATGTTACGGAAATCATTCGCGGCGAAAGTGGTGCCGGCATCGATCTTGCCAGTCAGAAAACCCTTGCCGAGCGGACTGAAGGGGACAAAGCCGATGCCCAACTCCTCGCAGGTGGGTAGCACTTCGGACTCGGGCTCACGCCACCACAGCGAGTACTCGCTCTGCAGCGCCGCCACCGGCTGTACCGCGTGCGCGTGGCGGATGGACTGCACGCCGGCCTCCGAGAGACCGAAGTGCTTGACCTTGCCGGCGTGGATCAGCTCGCCAACCGTTCCGGCGACGTCCTCCATCGGCACCGCGGGATCGACGCGGTGCTGATAAAAGAGGTCGATGCGATCGGTCCGCAGCCGCTTCAGTGAAGCGTCGGCGACGCTGCGGATGCGCTCGGGCCGGCTGTTCACGCCGGCCATGGGATTGGCATCCCTGAAGCCGAATTTGGTCGCGATCACGACCTGATCGCGGACCGGTGAGAGCGCCTCGCCCAGCAACTCCTCATTCGCATACGGGCCGTAGACCTCGGCCGTGTCGAAGAAGGTAACGCCGAGCTCGAAGGCGGCGCGGATGAGGGAGATCGCACTACGCCGCTCCAAGGCAGGACCCAAGCCGAAGCTCAAGCCCATGCAGCCGAAGCCGAGGGCCGAGACGGTAAGACCGTCGTGTCCAAGCTGCCGCTTTTGCATATGCCCCCTCGCGATGAGAACAGTAGTGCTCGTGTCGAGCGGCCGGCCTGGCCGATCCGGAGAGCGGACGATCCGGCTGTGCGGCCGATTCGGCCAAGCGGCCGATCCGGTCCGTGTCCGCGGCGAAGTGTAACGCTGTCGGGAGCGGGGGGATCGGTGCGGGAGTACACCGCGGATCGAGGTCCGCCGTACCCTAGTCAGACGTCTAGTCAGACGGCACGTTGCCGGGGCCGATGAGGCCGATCTGGTGCTCGCTCATGCCCCGAATGAAATCCGGCAGCGCGATGAATCCGACCGCGTCGAGGTAACCACCTGCGTTACCGCCCTGGAGCGAGATTGCCCAGAGCAGGAAGCGGCGTAGCGCCGCGGCCGTAGCGGTGTCGCGCTGATGTGTGGACACGACGACATATTCATAGTTGATCAGTGGGTAGGAGCGCGGGCCGGGCGCGAGCACGAGGCTCAGCCGTTCATCGGGTGGAGTGCGTGCATCGAGCATGGACGCTGCGGCGCTGACGGTCTCGGTGCTGGGCAGCACGAACTGCCCGCTCTGGTTCTCGAGCTTCGCCGTACCGAGACCGGTGCGTGCGATCTCATCGGCGAAACTGATCCCGACGTAGGCGAGGGCGTAAGGGGTGGCGGCAAGTGCCTGCACCATGGCTGCGTTGCCGCTGGCCGTGCGCTCGCCGGGCACCGCGGGCCAGGCGACGCTGGTCCCGTAGCCGACGCGGTCTTCCCATTCCTGTGTCGAGAAGTCCAGGAACTGCGTAAAAATGAACGAATCGCCGGAAGCGTCCGCTCGGCGAATGGGCACGATGCGTTGGTGAGGCAGCGCGAGGCCCGGATTCAGCGCAACGATCGGCCGGGCGTCCCAGTAGAGGATGCGCCCGAAATAGATGCCGGCCAGCGTCGGACCGTCGAGCCTGAGAGCGGCCGAATTCAGTCCCGGGACATTGTAATTCACCGTCTGCGCGGAGATTGCCACGGGAATGTTGAGGATCTGGTGGTTCTGCTCGGCTTGCTCATCGGACATGTAGGCGTCCGAGGTACCGATCTGCGCAGCGCCATCGATGGCCGCCTCGACGCCGGCGCCCGAGCCGGTCGCGGCAGTGTGCAGCGTGATTTGTGGTGCGATGCCGGCGAAGCCGACCACCCAGCGCTGAAACAGCGGATAGAGCAGTGTCGAGCCGGTTTCCGTGAGTGTCACGTTGGCCGCGGGCACGGCTGCCGCGTGCGCGGCCAGGAGTGCCGCGACGCCGAGCGTGACGCCGAGCCGCCTCATACCGGCACCCGCTGCGCCGGGTCGCCGAGCGATCCATCGGATGCCTGCGCCGCGTCGCGGACATCGCGGCCGATGTGATCGAGGTTTACGCCGGTGGTCTCGATACGGTACTGCCAGGTGACCACGGCGCCCAGCAGGGAGGCGATGACCAGCCCATAGAGCAGCGCGCGCGTACCGATGTCGGCGAGCAGGATCGGAAACAGGAATGCGGTGGCGACCGCGCCAATCTTGGCGAAGGCCGCGGCGAATCCGGCCCCTATGCCGCGCACCTCGGTGGGAAAGACCTCGCCGGCGAGCAGGTAGGTCTGTGCATTCGGACCGAGGTTGGTCATGAAGTCGAACAGCATGAAACCGGTGAAGATCAACACGATCTTCGACTCACCGCCCACGTCCGCCGAGAAGGAAGCGAGCAGCAGGCCCACCGCGCAGCCGATGAACCCCCAGATCTGTAGCCGGATGCGTCCAACTCGGTCGGCGAGCGCCACGGCGAACACGATGCCTACGAGCAGCAGCAGGTCGATCAGGGCGGCGCCCTTGGAGGCCAGGATGTCGTTGGCAATGAGGTCGCTCAGGCTGCGGATGTGATCAGGGCCGCCGCCGATCGCTGCCGCGAGGATCACCGGCGTGAAGATGCCGATGCCATAGGTGCTCAGATCCTGGATGAACCACGGCAGGGAGGCAAAGATCGTCGCACGCCGATGGCGGGCATCGAACAGCGCGCCGAATGACTGCTTGGCGTGCCCAGCGTGCCCGGCGTGTCCGGCGTGCCCAGACCGACCATCGGCTGCGGCGCGGCCACCCTGGCGCTCGAGCCGGATGTTGGTGGGGTATTGGGGTTCGCGGCGCAGCAGCCGCGTCACTGAGCGCTCAGCCCTCTCATGGTCACCGCGCACCGCCAGCCAGTTGGCACTCTCGACCACGAAGAAGCGCGCAACCGTGATGGCCAGCGCCGGCACGATGGCGGTCGCGTACATCCAGCGCCAGGCCGACAGCGCTGGGTGCAGAATCAGCACGATGCTGCCCACGCCGGTACCGCCGAGCGCGCCGAGAGCCTGGAAACCGAAGGCGCCGAGCACCAGTCGCCCGCGGTTGGCGCTCGGGATGTTCTCGGAGATCACCATGTGCGCGGTGGGGTAATCGCAGCCGAGCGCCAGTCCAAGCCCGAATAGACAGATCGCGAGCGCAGCGAAGCTGGTAGAGAGAATCAATAGCGCAAGGAAGGCGACGAACAGGACCATTTCGGCGACGAACATGCGTTTGCGCCCGAAGTAATCGGACAGTCCGCCGAGCAGCACCGCGCCGAAGAGGATGCCCGCGAGACTTGCGGCGCTGACGATGCCCTTTTCGGCCGAGCCGATGTGGAACTCGCGTACTACCAGTGGCAGCGCCACACCCGTCATGAACACCACGAAGCCCTCGAAGAACTTGCCGGCGGCAGCCAGCGACCAGATGAGCCACTGCATGCCCGTCATGGGCGCCGCCCTCAGGCGCGTTCCGTCCGACCAGACGGGCAGCTCATCGATGTACTCCTGCACGGACTTGGTGGCCGAGGCCCGAGCCGCGGCTCCGATGGGCGTCGAAGTCGAAGTGTCCACGCGAACGCTCCCGGCCGCGCGAGGGCACACCTCGGGCGAGGTGGCCCGTACGGCTTGCTGGATTGGGTGAGCTGAGTTCTACTGAGAGAATGTGACGGCCTGATGTCACGACGGTCTGATGTCGTGCCGGGGGTGCGCGACCCGGCGACATGCACCGCAGGCAGGGGAGGGAGGCTATGGAAATCAGCCGGCGCCATCTGATCATCGCGGCGGGCAGCTTCGCGGCAAATGCGGCTCCGGTTCTCAGCGGGCCGGCGAGTGCGCAAGCCGCGGAGCCACCGAAGCGCTGGAACCTCACGGCGGACGTGGTCGTGGTGGGCTCGGGGGCATCGGGGTTTCCCGCCTCGATCGTGGCCCGCGAGGCCGGCAACTCGGTCATCCTCGTGGAAGCGCAACCTCATACGGGCGGGCACGGCATCTGCAGCGGCGGCAACGTGCCGCTGGGTGGCGGCACTCGCCGCCAGAAGCAATATGGGATCGAGGATTCGCCGGATCTCGTGTTTCGCGATCTGACCGACTGGTCGGTGGTCGAGAGCAATGGATTTCCCGACTACCGTTTCAACGACCGCGAAATCATTCGCGCGTTCGCGGACAACAGCGTGGCCACGTTCGATTTTCTCGAAGCGCATGGCGTCGTGTTCGTCGACAAGGCACCCGACGGGCGGGGCGGGGAGGCTGTTGGCAATTCTGTGCCGCGGGAGAACCACGCGGCCGTGATGGATTGGCCGATGGTACAGACCGGAGGCCCCGCCGATCCCGCCGTCCGAAAGACCCTGTCTTCAGGCAATGGTCTCATGCGCCCGCTCGAAGCGGCGGCGAACCGGGCAGGGGTGCAGACCCTGACCGAGCACCGCATGACGGCGATCTATCGCCGCGAGCCGCGTTCGGGACCGGTGCTGGGCATCGCCGTGGACAACCGTGGTCAGCGCCTCGACATACGCGCGCGCAAGGCGGTCGTCATTGCGACCGGCGGGTCCTGCGGCAACGTCAATTTCCGCCGCATGTTCGATCCGCGGCTCACCGAGGAATATTGTGGCATCGCCGGCATGCCATGGTCGGATCAGGATGCTTCCGGCGAGATGGCAGCCATGACGATCGGCGCCTCGCTTTGGGGCGGCTTCAACTACACCGGAGAATTCGGCTGGAACATCACCAAAGCCGGAGCGGTGGGCGCGCAGTACGGCTACGTGAATCTGCGGTGGGAGCCCGGCAGCCCGGTGTTTCACCTGGCGCGCGCCGTTGGGTTGCAGGTGAAGGACTGGCAGGATCTCATCCTCGTCAACATGCTGGGCCAGCGCTTCTACGATGAGACAGCACCGCAGTTCTCGGCCAATGACTACGGCTCCGTAAAGCCCTACACCTATGCGAGCTGGCGTAACCTGGAAGCGGTGCCTTACAAGCCACGCGCTTTCCTCGACGCGGCTCTCCAGGGCGTCGGCGACGCTCACAACGGTGGCGGCCCGATCTGGGCGATTTTTGATGCGGATGCGGTCGCGCGCGAGCACTGGACACCCGCTGCACCCTACGTCGACTACGAGCAGGGTTTCTTCTTCGAGGCGAATTCACTCGCGCAGCTGGCGCAGGTCATCAGGATGCAATATCAGCGTCTGCCGATGCAGCCGCAAACCCTGGAGCAGACGGTGCAGCGCTACAACGGTTTTGTCGATGCCGGCGTGGATGCCGATTTCGACAAGCCCAGCCCGCGCTACAAAATCGCCAAGCCGCCGTTCTACGCCGCCTGGGCCACGCCGGTCATCCACGATACGCGCGCGGGTCTGCGCATCAACGGCAAGACCCAGGTCGTGGACATGCACGGTGCGCTCATACCGCACCTCTACGCCTGCGGGGAGGCGGCCGGCGGGTTCAGCCAGCACGGCCTGGCGCGCGCCACCTGCCAGGGCTTCATCGCGGGCACGCTCGCGGCGCGCGAGACGCCCGTGTGACAGGCTCGCCTGAGGTGTTCCGCGCCTGAGGCCCGCGCATGAGGCGCCCGCGCGTGAGGTGCCCGGTGCCAGCGCCCCGCGCCTGAAACGGCGCGCCTGGGTGACCCCGGTCTGGATGTAGGACGGTGGCGCTGCAATTCTTCCGCGCGCCAACGGGACAATGGCGGAGCTCTCCGCGCCTGCCCGGTGCCGTTTTCCTATCCTGTTGCGGCCTGCCACGCGGCAATGTGCCTGTTTCGAGCGTGGGGGGCTTCACGGGCGATGAGGACGCGGTAGTGGCCGAGAACAGGGGTAGCGCCATCCGGGAAGGTAGCCCTGCAGCACAGGGGGCCATCTGGGATGGCAAGGGTACGAATTTCGCGGTCTTCTCGGCCAACGCCACGCGGGTGGAGATTTGTCTATTCGATCGCGACGGCTCGCGCGAGCTCGAGCGCGTGGCGTTACCCGAATATACCGATGAGATCTGGCACGGTTATCTGCCGGACGTGCGCCCCGGGGACGTCTATGGTCTGCGGGTCCACGGCCCCTATGAGCCGGCGGCCGGCCACCGCTTCAATCCCAACAAGCTGTTGCTGGACCCGTATGCGCGCGCGCATATCGGCAGGCTGCAGTGGAATCACGCCTGTTTCGGTTATACCGTCGGTGCCGACGGGGACGATCTGAGCTTCGACGACAGGGATAGCGCGGCCTTCGTGCCGAAATGCGTGGTCGTCGATCCAAGCTTCGACTGGCGGGGTCAGCCGCGCTCCCACGGCGTTGCCTGGGACGACACCATCATTTACGAAACCCACGTGCGAGGCTTCACCAAGCTGCATCCGAGGGTCCCGGAGAAGCACCGCGGCACCTACGTCGGACTGGGCGCGCCTGAGGTCCTCGAGTACCTCAAGTCCCTGGGAGTGAGCACGGTAGAGCTGCTGCCGATTCATACCTTCGTCGATGACAGCCAGTTGCTCGACAGGAAACTGAGCAACTACTGGGGCTATGACAGCATCGGTTACTTTGCGCCGGACCCGCGTTATGCGTTCGAGCCCGAGCAGTGCCTGCGCGAGTTCAAGGAAATGGTGGCGCGTTTGCATGCTGCAGGGCTCGAGGTCGTCCTCGACGTGGTCTACAACCACACGGCCGAGGGCAACGAGCACGGGCCGACGCTGTCTTTCAAAGGGATCGACAATGCATCCTATTATCGGTTGCGACCCGACGCGAAGCGCTACTACATCAACGACACCGGGACCGGCAACACGCTCAATGTGTCGCACCCGGCCGTCATTCAGATGGTGACCGACAGTCTGCGCTACTGGGTCAACGAGCTGCACGTCGACGGATTCCGCTTCGATCTGGGGACCATTCTCGCGCGCGAGCCCAACGGCTTCGACAATCAGAGCGGCTTTCTCAAGGCATGCCATCAGGATCCGGTGCTCCGCAGCGTCAAGCTCATCGCCGAGCCATGGGATTGTGGTCCAGGCGGCTATCAGGTGGGGGCTTTCCCACCCGGCTGGGCCGAATGGAATGATCGCTATCGGGACGGCACGCGGGATTTCTGGAAGGGTTCTGCTTCGGCGGCCGAGTTGGCACCGCGCCTATGCGCCTCCGGGGACCTGTTCAATCGCCTCGGCAGGCGGCCATGGGCGTGTGTCAATTTCATCACCTCGCATGATGGGTTCACGCTGCATGATCTGGTGAGCTACGACCAGAAGCACAACGAGGCCAACGGCGAGGGCGGCAAGGACGGCAGTGACGACAATCGCTCGTGGAATTGCGGCGCCGAGGGGCCGACGGACAACCCGGAGGTCATCCACCTGCGCGAGCGTCAGACACGCAACTTCCTGGCGACGCTGCTGCTGTCGCAGGGCACTCCCATGGTGCTCGCGGGAGACGAATTCGCTCGTACTCAGCGCGGTAACAACAACGCCTACTGCCAGGATAACGAGATCAGCTGGGTTGACTGGAGCCTCGGTGAACGCCATGCGTCGCTGGTGAGATTTTTTCAGAAGCTCACCGGCCTGCGCCATCGATATCCGATCCTGCGGCGCAATCGCTTCCTGACCGGCGCGTATGACGAGGAGCTCAAGGTCAAGGATCTGATCTGGATCAACGCTTCCGGCGCGCAGATGCGGGCTGAGAATTGGGCCGATGAAGGCATGCATTGTTTCGGCATGCTCATGGACGGCAGATCGCGCCCTACGGGGCTGCGACAGCACGGCAAGGAAGCGACCATGCTGCTGGTGCTGAATGCCCACCACGGCGTGGTCGGCTTCACATTGCCGGCGGCCGCCGGGGCCGGCAGCTGGAAACGGCTGCTCGATACCAATCTACCGGATAATGAAGACCAGCCGGTCCTCGGCGCGAACGATACATACGAAGTGACAGCCCGCTCCTTGGTGCTCTTTGAGTTGCAGGCCCGGTAGCCTCGGCGGCGCTCGTGGATCGGGTATGCAAGATCGTGATCTCGCTGATGGCGGCGCTGATCGTCATGATGGCGCCGGCGATCTGCCGCGGCGCCACCCGACCGCGTGTCAATACGGGGAACGGGTTCTTCGTCCTGAACGGAAAGCTTTACGACTACAAGGGCGACGAATTTCGTATCCGCGGCGTCAACCGCCTGCATTGGGATTCGCAGTCCGCGGATGGCATCGCGCGTAGCCATGCAAACGCGGTACGCTGGGATATCGATTTCAGCCGCAGCGCGGCACTGAATGTGAGCCTGGTTAAAGCTCAGTCGATTGCGCGCCATGAGGTGCCGATCGTGGGCAACTGGGGCGGCACCTGCAGTCAGGACCCGGCGAAACTCGAGTCCATCGTGTCGACCTGGGTTGCGCAGGCGCGGCAGTGGCGCCGCCTGGACCGCAGCTTCATTCTGAACGTCGCCAATGAGTGGGGTCCGGTGGACAGCGCCGTCTGGCGGGACGCGTACGTCAGCGCAGTGAAGCGCCTGCGGGCCGCCGGCTATCTTGCACCGATTCTCATCGACTCCGGCGGCTGCGGACAGGATATGGAGGACCTGTCGAAGTACTCTCAGGCGGTATTCGACAGCGATCCACAGCGAAATATCATGTTCGCGGTACACCTCTATGGGAATACGAATGACTATTCTGCCTCGATACGCACGGTTCACACAGGCGATCCCACGGTAATCACTCTGGACAGTCATGCGCCGGAGCACCCGTTCTCACCGTCCTTCAACGGCCACGACAACAGCTGGTCGGGACTCAGCGCGTACCGGATCAGTGGCGTGCGAGGCATGACGCAGCTCAACGGAGTGCAGCCGGCGCGCGTGAATGTCGGAGGCGTACAGGGAGCCTGGACGGTGACGCTGCTGATCGACAGCAGTCACTGGCCGGCCTACACCGGTGGTGGGACCCTGGTCGATTACAACGGCAACTACGCGGTGCGCATGGCGCGTCTGGCTGCCCTCAGTACCCGCGTAGGCGCGGTCTACATCGTCGGGGAGTTCGGCCCCGGCGGCAACGTCGGCGCCAGCCCGACGTCAGTCACGCCGGGCGAGATCATCACGGCCGCCGAAAGCAACGGCATCGGGTGGCTCGCGTGGGCCTGGGATGACAATGACCTGCCGGGCTGCAGAGCGGACGATCACTGGTTCAGCATGACGCGCGATTGTGGCCGCTATCGAAGAGCGGCGGATCTGACGCGCTTCGGCCGTGACGTAGTTCTCAATCCGGTCTACGGACTCGCCGTCAACGCAAAGGCGGCGTCCATCTTTTGAGGTTGGGCCTCGATCACGATAACAATCCGAACGCCGTAAGCCTTCGAAGCCGTAAGACTCCAACGCCGGGACTCCAAACTGCGACAGCTTCTCGCAGGCGCCTGTAAGCGATCGCCGACAGGTTGTGAGCATTATCCTACATTGCCTAGCATCTTCCCTGAAGCGGCATTTTCTGCTCGAAGGGAGGGGCGCGAATGCGAAAGAACACCTGGGGCGCCCAGGCGGCAGTCGTCGGGCTGGCGCTGGCGATGGCGGGTTGCAGCGGCTCGTCTCAGACCACCAGCGGCGCATCGCAGAGTCTTTCGCAGAGCAAGTCTCTCTCAATTCAGGGTACACCGGCGACGAGCGTGGCTGCCGGTAGCACCTATGAAGTGCAGGTGCAGGCGCAGACGACCACGGGGGCTTCGGTCAGCTTCCGCGTGCGCAACAAGCCCAGCTGGACCACGTTCAGCACTTCGACGGGCGAGATGAGCGGTACCCCCGCCGCCTCGAACGTCGGTACCTATGGGGACATCGTCATCAGTGCCACGAGCGGCGCTGCAACCGCATCGCTTCCTGCCTTCTCGATCACGGTCACACCGCCCGTGACCCCGAGCCTGACGGGCACCGCGACGACGACGGGCACTACGACCACGACGGGCACTACGACCACGACGGGCACCGCGACCACGACGGGCACTACGGCCACGGCCACGCGACCCTCCTACAACACCGGCAACGGCTTTTTCGTGCTCAATGGCGGCTTATACGACTCGAACGGCAATCTATTTCGTATTCGCGGGGTGAATCGCCTGCATTGGGATTCCGACTCCGCGGCTGGCATTGCACTGAGCGGGGCAAACACCGTGCGCTGGGACATCGATTTCACTCAGCCCCCAGCCAATAACGTGAGCGAGATTCAGACCCAGGGCATCGACAATCACAACGTGCCCATCGTCGGCAACTGGACTGCTACCTGCAGCACCGATCCGGATGCACTCTCGGCGGCGGTGCAAACCTGGGTGTCGCAGGCTTCGTACTGGACGCAGCTGAATCCGTATCTGATCTTGAACGTCGCCAACGAATGGGGACCGGCCGACAGCGCCGTATGGAGCCAATCCTATACCAGCGCGATCGCCACCCTGCGCGGCGCCGGCTACACGGGTCCCATCCTGATCGACTCGGGCGGCTGCGGCCAGGACATCCAGGATCTCACGCAATACTCGCAGGCGGTGTTCGACAGCGATCCGGAGAAGAACGTCATGTTCGCCCTGCACATGTACGGCAACACCAACAATTACTCCGCCTCCATCCAGAGCGTGCAGCAGGGAAACCCGACGGTCATCACCCTCGCAAGCGACGCTGCGACCCATCCATTCGCTCCCGGCTACAACGGCACCAACAACAGCTGGAGCGGCATCAGCGCCTACCAGATCAGCGGCGTGCAGGGAATGACCGAGCTCAACGGCGTGCAGCCGTCCTCGGTGAACGTCGGTGGCTATCCGGGCGCCTGGACGATAACCCTGGAGGTCGACAGCACCAGCTGGCCGGCATACACCGGTGGCGGCACGGTGGTCGACTACAATGGCAACTACGCTGTTCTGGCCCAACGTCTGGCCGCGCTGAGCCAGCAGACGGGCGCCGCGTACATCATCGGAGAGTTCGGTCCCGGCAACGATATCGGACCGAGTCCGACCATGGTGACGCCGGGGCAGATCATCACCGCGGCAGAGGCCAGCGGGGTTGGCTGGCTCGCCTGGGCATGGGACGACAATGATCTACCCAATTGCATGTCCGACAACAATTGGTTCTCCATGACCTACGACTGCGGCATCTACACGCAGCCGTCCGACCTTACCAACTACGGTCAGGACGTGGTGCTGAATCCGACCTACGGACTGTCGGTCATCGCAACGCCTGCGTCGATCTTCTGAAGGGCGCTCGAGCCCCGATGCCAGACTTCTCCATATGCGAGTGCCGCCTCAATCTGGGAGATCAGCATCAAATCGGCATTGGGGAGTCTGAAGGCCGATCCGAACGAGGTCTTGGAAGCCATCGAACCCACGGGATTCACCTTCCTGACTATCAGTGGCCTGCACGCAGCGAAGGTTGGCGCGCTGCCGCCGGTGCACAGGGATCCTTTTGATCGCATATTGGTTGCACAGGTCTTCGTCGAGCCGATGACGCTGCTCACGAACGAGCGCGTTCCGGCGCAGTACGGGCCGTTCGTAGTGGTGGCCTGATAGAGTTCGGCCTGACTTTCGCTACGCACCGGGCTCTCCCTCGATGTTTACTCGTAGGCGGAAGCGAGCGGGATCGCAACCGTGCGCGTAGCCAATGACGTGGATGGTATGCAGCTGGGCGAGGCGCCTCAGAACCCCTCAGGAGCCCTACGGCCTACTTCGCATAAGGTATATTATGTTAAATCTAGATGAATTACTAGAGTTACTGAAGTCCAAATCCCCGTAGAACCCTTCAAGCGAACCAGCGGGCCGCGGCGGTACGCCTCCAGTTCATTTCGCCGCGCCGACGCCGGCAGCACGCGAATCCCCAGAGTGAATTCCTCCCACGCGGTCGCGCTCGTTCCCCAATCGAACTGCCTACTCGTCAGCAGCGATAGCATCTTCTTGTCAGGCTCCGGCTTCATCGGCTCTGAGAACGTGTTGGTGTCTACCACGAAGATCACCGCGCGCTACTCCTTGCCTGAGAAATCCGGAACTCGGCCGATGCTTCGATCCCGCCACCCGTCGATCTGCGCGTTCGTCAGTTCCACGCCGCTGTATTTCCTTCGCCACCCCAGGATCGCATCTCCCGGCCCCTGCTTTTGTCGCCCCCGGGACCTCTGAAACTCCTCTTCGGACACCAGCACGGCCGCACGTTTACCTCGACGCGTTATGCGAATCGGCCGCCCATGTTCGGCCTCGTGGATCAACTCCGCGAGGCGGTCGCGCGCTTCGGCTACTGAATACTCTTGCTGCTTCATAGGGCTACGACCCCAAGATGGCTATCTGGATAGCCATTATCGACAGATCGCTGTCGAGCGACAAAGAGGCGGTGCACCGATTGGTGTATTTAATGCGCTAATTGGTGTACACTAAGTGATGTAAAAAATACGCTTGATAGCGCACGTGAAGAAGAACACCCCGACGAACCCATTCATCTACGGCCGCATCCTGCGCCTGGAGGATGCAGCCTGCTCGCGTCCCGATCTCGAGCGGGCGATCGTGCGTTCCTTCGAGAAACGCGAGCGCGTGGCGCTCTATGGCGATCGGCGCCTCGGCAAGAGCACTCTCGTCATACGTACGCTGGCGGCGCGCAAGGCCCCCTGCGTGGTCATCGATCTCCTCGGGCTGAAGAACATCGAAGGGCTGTGTGCGGTGATGGTCGGAGCACTCGAGGAGTACGTACGTCAAAGGAGCATGCTCATCCGTAAGATCACTCCTTGGCTGCGGGAGATCGGTCTTGATCTAAAGGATATTCGCCTGCTCCTGAGCCGCGGCGGGGCGTACCTTGAGATGTCGACAGCCCAGAGCACCGACACGCTTCGAAGGCTCCTCGATCGCATCGGTCAGCTTGCCGAGCGCGCACCTCTTGCTGTCTTTTTCGATGAGTTTCAGGAGATCACCGATCAGCTCCCGCCCGAGGATTGCCGCCATGTCCTTGGAGTCCTGCGCAGTCAGATTCAGCGCCAGTCGCGTGTCGCGTATTACTTCGCGGGCAGCGCGAAGGCATCCTTCACGAAGCTTTTCTTGCAGGAGGGGGCTCCCTTCTTCGAGGGAGCACACCTTCTCGAGGTGCAGCCAATCGGTGTCACACCTTTTCGAGAGTTCCTCGCACGCGAGTTCCAGCGCTCGGGCAAACCCGCCTCGACGGCCGCTCTCGAGGCGATCCTGGGCATCGCCGGGGAACGCTCCGCGGATGTGCAGCAGCTTGCGCATGAGACCTGGTCCATGGCTCGGGATACTCCGGTGGCTGCAAGTGCCGTCGGGCGAGCACTGCTGCAGATCATCGGCGCGAGCGAATCGTTGGCGCTTGCTCTGCTTGATAAGAGCACGGCGCTTCAGCAGCGCGCGCTCTTTGCTGTGGCGCTTTACCAGGATCAGCCCTTGAGTCAAAGAGATCTCGTGCGCATCACCCGATTTCGCTCAGCCTCGAGCCTGCGCAAGGCGCTCGAGCACTTCCTCTCGGGGGAGCTGCCAATTCTCGAGGAGATCGGTGCGGGACGGGTGCGCTTCCGTCATCGCTACCTTCGACTGTGGTTCGTGCTCGAGCGAGGCCGCGCGATGAACTTCCTACCGCAGCTTGCTGATCCTGATGAGTACCAACGGCTCCTGCCGGACAGCGTCCGGTTGTTGTCCGAATGACGGGCGAGCTTCAGCCATGTCGGGTGCGCAAGGTACGCATTGGCCAAGTTACGCCGGACGTCAGGTGCACCGGAACCCGCGATACGCGAAGGCCCCGGCGATCCGCTCGCAGTCGCGCTCGCTGACGCCTGCGCGCCGCGCGACTTCGTACCAGCAGGCCCGAACCTGCGCCTCCATCTCATCGAGCATCTTCACGGCAGCCTCACCGGACAGCAGGAACCGACCACTCTGAGAGAGAAGGTTTTCGGCGTTTGCGCGCCGACCCTGATCGCCGCAGGCGAGCGCGAGGTCGCGGCGTTCGACCGAAGGCGGTGAGGTCGGCGTCAAGTCATACGCAGGCGAGAGTTGCCAGTCCTGTCCGAACGCAATGAATGCGTGGTTACGCGGGTGATCATCGCTGTTTGAGATGAGCGCATTGAATGCCATCCTTCGGAACAGCTCCTGCGCATCGTCCGCGGGGCGCCCCGACAGCCGGCGCAATTCTTCGGCAAGCGACGGATACGACCATCGATCGCGATCATGGATCGAGTCGCCGGCGCGCAGTAATGTCAGCCCCGAAAGCATACGCGCGCGGCGATAGCCCGCATCGCTCGCATCGCGGTCAAAGCGCCTCACGAGCAGCACGTCGCGATCGCCAACCGGCTCGATGCGCGAGGTTGCCACCCGAAGCCCGCAACGCTCCGCGAGCCGAAGCATGGCATGCTCGACGCGAGCGTTGTTCCAGCGGTCCTTCGCGCAGTTGAATTTTGCGATCCACAGCGCACCATCCGCCTCTACGACCACCTTCGGACGCGCGCCCCCCATCGACGTGACCATGAGGAGCAGCTCTTCAATCTGAGCCGCGACAGGATCGCCCGGCGCGCGCTCCTCGTCCGCGAGGATCGCATCGGCCATTGTCTGCAGCTTCGCGAGGTCGACGGTCTGGTTGAACACACGCTTTGGAGCCGGCGGCTGCGCATTGAGCTCGAAGCCGAGTGCACCGGCCCGATCATCTGGAGACTGCAACAGGTAGTCGATTTCCGGGAGGTCAATGGCATTGACGTGGCGCTGGATCACGCGCCTGCCCCAATGGTCTGGAGCAGCATCCCGTAGCGCACCGAAGACACCTCCGAGCGTGCGTGTCTCGTAAATGCGCCGAGTCAGCGGCAATTCGAAAGGGTCAAGCGGCACCGCATCGCGGCGCTCCAGGTAGCGCCGGCCGTAGACCAGCCGTCCGAGCGGCAGCCCTCCCTGATCAGGCAGCCATTGGAAGCGGGCCGCCGGCACGAAGGAGGTCTCACCGGGCAACACGACGTAAACGAAGCACTCACGCACGGGCTTTTAGAAGTCGTTGTCGAGACCCGCGGAGGTGCTCGTGCGGGCGCGCTCGCGGCGTGCGACCGAGGCGAGGCCCACCGCATCGGCGGCGGGGTCCGCGATCTGCAATACGGGGCTCATCAGGTCGTAGGTCCAAAGCAGTGCCAGATACACTGCGGCCGCAGTTCCCGGACGCCCCCTCTCGGCGTCTGCCACGGCGCGCCTGCCGGTTCCGATTTTCTCGGCGACTTCGTCGAGCGTCAGGTTACGTGCCAGCCGTGCCGTTCGCAGGTTCGACCCCAATCGACGCAGAGCGGTCTCAACGGGGTAAGGCGGAGAGCTCAGAAGCCGGGTTCTTGTGCGCGCCATATGCTATATAAAGCTATTCATAATAGATTGAATGCTTTATATAGCATATATGAGCGCCTAATTTCAATGGCGTTGAGCAGCCGGCTTGCGACCGACGCGGCATCATGAGAGAACCCAAGCCTGCCGAGCCAGGTATGGGCCTGGTTCCTTTCGCGCGAGGTCCTCCAGGCTAACGTCTGAGCACAGGACGGCGTGCGACCGTGGAAAGAGCATGGCTCGAGCGTGACGAGTGAGCTCTCGTCAGAGAGGCACCACTTTGATAATCCCCTTCAGCGCTTCAAAGTCCGAAGGATTGCGCGTGTAGACCGGCAGGCCGTTTGCGGCGGCCGTCGCCGCGACGAGCAAGTCCGCCAACCTTGAGCGGCTCTTTTGCCCGGCAGTACGCGCTGCCGCGAACATCCGGCCATACATGCGGGCGGCTTCGGCATCAAATGGCAGCGGTTCCCACGTTGCTGTCGCCCACTGCAGTCGATCCTGGCGTCGAGCCCGTTCCTCTGGGTCTTCGGTGGCGTGCGGGCCCGCGGCGAGCTCGGCAAGGGTCATGGCGGCGGTGGCGGACTGATCAGGTAGCAATCCCGGATCGATCAGGTCGTGATCGGTCACCGCGGATGTATCCAGGAGCCCGCGTGTGGGATCAGTCGTCGATGCGCTGGTCGATCACGGCATCCAGATCCCCTCGGAAGCGGGCTGCATCGACTCGAGGTGCTCGAGACGCTGCTTCAGCCACGGTGGCCCGGGGCACGAATCGGCGCGGGCGAATGGGCCGGAGCTCTGCCACGGGCGTGCCGTTACGAGAGACGATGAGGGTCCGACCGGCTTGCACTTCTCGAAGGACAGCCGCGGACTGATTGCGCAGCTCCCGCTGAGTGATAATTCGATCCATGGCCAACCGTAGTATATGTAGCACCTTGTAGCAAGTTGCCGTCAGGGGCCAGTCGATCAGAGTTGGCGTATCCGGGCGCGTGCAACGCCGTCATGAACCGTCAGGTAGCCCAGCGTCACCGGCAGTTTGAAGCGCCGCGGGCCGGCGCTGCCGGGATTGACGAATAGCACACCGCCTCGTTCGGAAACGTTCGGCACATGCGAGTGACCGGCGATGACGACCTGGAAGCTGGCCGTTGCCGGGTCTGGCTCCAGTTCCTTCAGATCATGGATCACACAGATCCGCACGCGCTCGAACTGCAGGACGAGCTGCGGCGGCAAAGCCTGCGCCCATTCGCCGTGGTCGTTGTTCCCGCGCACCGCGTGCAGCGGTGCCACGATACGCAGTTGCTCGAGCACCCGGACGGTGCCGACGTCACCGGCGTGAATGATCTGCTGCACCCCCGTGAGTGCTTGCAGGGCCTCGGGTCGCAGCAACCCGTGCGTGTCGGAGATCAAACCGATGTTCATGATTGCTTCAGTCAGCCCGGTGGTCCTCACGACCGACGCAAGCTAGCGAGCGCCCCGGCATCCCTGCGCTGGCCCGCGTCTGTGGTTACGCGCGAAATCCAGGATGCGCACTGACAGATCCGGTAATTGCGCTACGATGAGCCTTTCGCGCTCGAGCTTGGTGCACACTCCCTTGAATTCGTCGATCCCGGCGATGAGGGCGAGGGTCTCCGGGGTAATCGTTAGGGTGTTTGCGTTGAGGCATTTCGAATCCATGCCCAAATACGGCATGGAGGCGACGTGCGGCAGCGAGGACGAGCGCCGCGCAATCGGCGCGCTCTCGGCGGCTAACGTTCATTCCCGAGTCGGACAAATCAGCGGAATCACCTCGCGCTTATTGCGCCGATATACGCGGAAGTCCTCCCGGTCGACGGTAATGACCGGCAGCTTCGGATGCAGCTCGCTCATGCGGATCAGGCACAGATCCGCCAGGTCCGGGCTGCGATCCGAGTAGCGCTTCGCCAATGCCTGCAGCTGCAGGACATGTGCCGCGCAGTCGAACGCAATCGTGACGAAACCATCAGAGAGCATGTCGAACACGACTGATGCGCTGCCCAGGTGAAATACCGCCTCGGCAAGCACAGCCTCGCATGTCAGCAGCGGCTCCTCGACTTGCTCGGCAATCGATACGGCCCAGCGATGATGTTGGTCGCGCCGATTGGCAAAGCCAACCAGCAAGCCCGTATCGGCAATGCCCCTCATCCCCGTGAGAAACCCTTTCGGGAGGAGAGATCGGGCGGGCCGTCGATGCAACCGGCCAGTCGTAGAAACCGGCGCTCACCCTTCTGTGAGCGCGCACGATGGAGCTGCTCGCGCACGATCTCTCCCTGGGAGCGTCCCGTGCGACGCGCAGTCTCCTCGAGCCACTGGGCGAGCGCCTTTTCAATACGTACTGTAATTGTATGACCCATGCTAACGAATTGTATTCACGGCAGGGGCCCGGGTCAATCTGGCGGAGCGCCGGCGCCAGCAGCGCGCGGGGCGGCGCGAGGCCACGCTGGCAGACGACTGCGGCGCAATCCTGGACGGCACCGCGTGATGCGCGTCTCGGGGTCGGTGGCCCGGAGGTGATCGAGCTCACGGCAACACTCACGCAAGGCGCAACAATCCACGGGTACCTGTCATTCCCATTGGATGCGATATGCGGCGAGAGGAACGTGAGCGCTACCGCGGTGAGATCGCCCGCGACATCGAGGCGCGGCAGGTTCACGCGAGCCCGGAAGACCCCTGGTGGCCGCTGATCCGGCGGATGCCCGAGTGGTTCGACGCGCTCGCTGCGCTCGCCCGCGATCCCGTGCTGGGCGCGAGCCAGCGGCTCATTGCGCATCGGGTTCCCAAATACCTGATCAGCCCGCTCGATCTGCGGCCCCAAGCTCGTGCTCATCCAGCGATTGATAATGCACGACGCTCGGCGGTCCATCGAAGAATGGCCCAATGAGCCGCCGCCATTCCTGAAAGTGCGGTGAGCCGCGAAAGCCGACCGTATGATCCTCGAGACGACGCCAGTGCACTAATAGCAGATATTGATCGGGCTGTTCCAGGCAGCGCCGCAATTCGTGCGCGATGTAGCCTTCTGCTGCGGCAAGCTGTTGCTGCGCCTGGCGATAGGCCGCCTCGAATGCTGCCGCCTGTCCTGTCTTGATGCGTATCTGTGCCACTTCGAAAATCAATGTAGCCTCCCGGAAAGACAGCTCTGATGAGGAGCATGGTACAGCGCCTGTGGTGTCGCTGGGAGCGCGAGGCTGTTCATGGCAGTGCCGAGGGTGCGGCTATTATCTATCTTCGCCGTCTGCGGCGATCAGAGGGTGACTGTTCTGTGCGTGCACACGTATTCCTACCGCGGTAGGACATACCGTGGTAAGATGGCATTGTGAAAGTCGACAAGATCAGCATTTCGTTCGAAGCCGACCTGGGAGACCGGGTGCGCGCCGCCGCCCGCAAGGCGGGTACGGGGTTATCCTCATGGCTGGCCCGAGCGGCGGCGGCCAGACTGCGGGCCGAGGCCCTGGGGGAATGCCTGGATGCCTGGGAAAGGAAACACGGCGCTCTGAGCGCGGCCGAACTGAGCCGCGCAGAACGTGAGCTCGGATTCGGTGCCGCGAGCAAGTCTCATCGGTGAGCGCCCTCGTCCTGGATGCCGGTGCTCTCATCGCCGTCGATAGGGACGATCGATCCATGATCGCACGGCTGCGTATCGCGCAAATTCACGGCCTCGACCTGCGCACGAGCGCCATTGTGATCGCCCAGGTATGGCGAAGCTCGGGCGGCCAGCAGGCGCGCCTCGCCAGATTCCTGCGAGCAGTAGACGTATGTCCCGTCGACGAGCGGATGGGCCGCGACGCGGGAGCGCTGCTCGCCGGGGCCGGTACGGATGACCCCATCGATGCGACGGTCACGCTGGTCGCCCATTCCGGAGACCGGATTCTCACCAGCGACCCGGACGATATCGCACGCCTGGTGTCCAGGAGCGGGAAGCGGATCGCCGTCGTGTCTTGCTGAAAGGGTCGGCTATCTCTCAACCGGACAACCTGGCTGCGGATGCAACAGTGCGCCGGCAGCGCAGCAAGAGGGAATTGCTGCGCTCCATGGTTTCCCCTCGGACGGCTGTCCGCCGACTTCATACTGTGGGATGCAGGTTCTTGGCATTGCAGTAGCTCCCGTAGCAGGAAGCGCCCAGAGTGTTCAACCGACCGGTCCCCGTCTACGGACCACCTCCTACACCGTCAGTGAGCTACGGGTGGCAGGCAGGCACATCTCCCTGACAACCAGCCGTACGACCAGTGCACGCTACCCCGTCATCTGAGCGCGTCCCTACGGTAGCGGCGCGGCGCTCTAGGGACCATTCAGTAATTCAACCCGCCGCCGCACATCCGCCGAAATGAGATCCAGGCCCCTGCCGCTCCGGACCGCGAGCTTGCGTGCAGTCGCGCGAAACCGACTGACCGCCCGCACGATGTCGTCCACGCAGCCCTGCGCCTGCGCTACGCGCCAGTCCTGCGCGATCGCCAGGAGTATCGCCCGTGTCGGACACCCGTGGTCGTACTGAAAGGAAAGGGTGTGCTCGCGTCGCTCGGCGATGTCGGGTACGAGATCGAAGGCAGGAGCCAGGCGATATCCCGACAAGGTATTGAGCATCCAGAAGTTTTTGAGATGATCGTCTACGTTCCCGGTCGCTGCATTGAAGGCCATGTGCCGGAACAGCGCGGCGACATCTTCCGCTGGCGATGCCGAGTACTTCTTCAATATACGGGCGAGATCGGTGTAGCTGGTCACGTCAATGCCAGGACGTTCTCTGCAGAGCGTGCGCATGCTGATCATGTGGGTGCGGCCGCCCTGCTCCGTGACGTCGAAACGGCGCACCAGAAGCACGCGTCGTCTGCCGACGGATTGCAAGCGCATGTCCGGAACGACGAGCCCTGCTCGCCTGGCGAGCTGCAGGCAAGTCGCTTCGAGACCTACGACGTCGAATATGCCATCGCGGCTGCGGCTCGGGAACTTGGCGAGCCACTCGCCCTTGCTATCGTGAATGAGCGCCTTCGGACGCGCGCCACCAGCGCGGCTGCTGCCTTCCAACAGCTCACGAAACGCATCACCCGGGGGCAGCGTGCCAGCCTCGAAGCGCGTAGCCGCAGAAAGCAGACCGGAGAGGGACTGCGTGGGCGGCGTAGCGGCCGGGCTTGGCGGCAATGATCCGTCTGTGAACATCAGCGCGCCAGGTCCTCCTCCCGCTAAGGCCTGTAGCATCTGCGGCGGCGAAGCCGTTTGGCCCTCCAGACTGAGCGCCTTCGACAGCAGACGCCTGCCCCAATCGTCTGGAAGACAGTCCTCGAACACCGCAAGAGGTGGATAAAACTGTTCGGCCTGGAAGCGTCGCCCGGGCGGCTGCAATGGCAAGGACACCGGATCGAGAGGAAAGGCATGCGGATCCGCGCTCCACTCCGTCGCGTACTCGAACTCGCACTCGAAGCGACCGCTCGCCGTGGGTTCGGTCGTGACGAGCTCACCGACGAGGTGAGCGGTGCCGGCTGCGCGACGCACCCAGACGTACAGACGTTTCATTTCCCACGCCTGGATGCGCGCTGGCGTTGACGCGCACTGTCCGCGCGGCGCGCGAGATCGAGGAGGCTCTCCCTTTTTTTGAGCAAATGATCCAGTGGCTCCAATTCGTTCAGCACCCACAATGCCTCGAGCCAGGTGCCGATCTGCACCGTCGGCAGGCCGCGCTCCATCGCACGCACCGTCTGCTCTGACACGCCGATCCGCTGCGCGAAGACGGCCATGGTGTCGTTACGCTCGAGCCGCGACCGGCGCAAACGCCGGCCAAGGGCCATCAGCATCCTGCGGCTCTCGCTAACCTGATTCATACCAAATGTAAAAGGCTAAATATCCACTTAATAGATAGTATAGCATCGGTTGAGTTCTGCACTCCTGCAGGCGGTGGACTTGCTTTGTCGACGAATGGACAGGAATGGACAGTCAGCCGTCTCTCAGCCAGCCCTTCTGCACGCATTCGTCCACACGCTCGAGCATCCACGAGAAAACGTCCGGCGCGTACTGGCGCACGGGCTCGCTGACCCTCAATACCTGCGATCGGCTGACAGATTGCTCCAGCCAGTTCCTACCCTCGCAGGCCAGATTCACGACGAATGGCATGACGCGGTCGAGCACTTTGACCCAGTGACTCTCGCGCGTTTCCTGAGCCTCGTATTCGAGCCAGAGCTCGCGCAACTCGGCTCCGAACTCGATGCCATGGCCCGCGAGCCGCTCGATGCATTTGCGTTCCGCCTCGTGCTGGTCGGCGCGCGCCGGACCGTACGCGGGAGTATCCCCGGCATCGATCTCGCAGAGATCATGAATGATCGCCATGGCTAATGCCCTGGGCAGGTTGATTTCGAGATCAAGCTCGCGGGCGAGCGCGAGCAGTCCGAGCGCGAGGTGCCAGCTGTGCTCCGCAGAATTCTCACGCCTCGAAACATTGCTCACGTAAGCCTTGCGCTCCACGAGCTTCAGTCGCTCGGCGTCGACGAGGAATGCGCAGATCGCCGGCAACTTCTCATTCATGGCGGCGCAGGCCCCCACCCTTCGGGATCCGCAGGGCCTGCTATGAGATCAATTCCAGCCGAGCGGCTGGTCTTGCGGCTTGGTCTTCATGAAGGCTTCCACGGCGTGAATCTGCCCGCCATAGACCTTGAAGGCCTCGAAGACGCTCAGCGATAGATTTTTGGGGCGGCCGGGCGCGGGGAAGACCGAGCCTGGTCCGAAGTCCATGCGGATCAACACGATCCCCTGCCGCTCATCCACTGCGGCAACCCGATATACGAGCTTCGATAACGTCGGAATCTGCTCCGTCTTGATGTGCTCGCATCCGGGCAGGAACGTGCAGTGCGGGCCGGCCATCAGCATGCCGTTTTCGAAGCGATACGCGTCCGGCGCGAACGGCACATCGGACTTCACGAAGCTGCCCATCTGCAGGCCCCGCGGGTAGCGCGAAGCGATCGCAATCATGTCCTTGCGCGAATTGCGCTGCGCGGGCGACGGCGTGAACGCCATCGCTCGGCTGAGCGTCTGAATGGCGTTGACGTTGAAGAGCATGCCCTCGGTGCGTGAGTGTACGACGATGCTCTCCACTCCCGAGATGCGTCCGCCGCGCGTGAGCAGTCGCATGGCGAGCAATGCAGGCATGCCGTCGATCCGTACCTTCACCAGGCTCGCCGCAACGCCCGCGCGCACATCGATGATATCGAACCGGTACCCGGTCAGGGTAACGTGGTGGCTCCAGATTCCCTCGACACCGAATTTGCGCTCCTGCTGGTCCTCCGTGAAGCGGATCGGTTGGCTGACTCTGAGTCGTGAGGCATCTGCCGCGACGAGCGCATTCAGGTAGTCGCTCATGAGCCCGCTGAGGCAGGCGCGGTCGCAGGCCGGGGTCCGCGGGGATTCGCTGCCGCGCGTAGCCGCGTGAGCAAGGCAGGTGCCTGCTATCGCTATGGCCAGCACCAGTGCGGCTGCCGTCACTTTCAGCGTCGAAGTCATTTCATAGCCCCCCGATGTGGATTCTTCGATACTCGGGCCAAAGTCTACACGCTAGCCGGTATGTCGGCTCCGGGCTGTTCGGCTCACCCACCTCGCGACTTGAGTGCCTCGAACTCGGAGCGAAGCCCACGCAGCTCTTCTTCGAGCCTGGCCACACGGCTGGAGAGCGTCTCGCGATCGCCGGCCGCAGCCTCGCATTCCACTGCAACGTCCTGCGCGATTGCTTCCGGAGGCGCGTCACCGCTGAAGAGGTGCAGGTAGCGTGACTCGCGCCGTCCACTCTCCCGCGGCAGTCGCGCGACGAGCGGTCCACCCTCGCGCCCGAGTAGATTCTGCAGCGCCGCTTCGACCTCCGAGACATCGTTGAAGGGTGCCATGCGGCTGGCACGTGAACGCAGCTCGCCCGGGGTCTGCGGGCCGCGCAGCAGCAGCTCGCACACGACCGCGAGCTCCTGGGGCGAGAACTTCAGGCTGCCGTGCTCCGTATTGCAGAACAGCTGCTGGTACTTGGGCACGCGGCTACCGAAGCCGGAGCGCTCGAGGATCAAATGCCTGCGCGACAGCGCGTCGAGCGTGCGCTGGACGGTCGCCTCATCGAGACTCATCGCGGGATCGCGGTTGCTCTTTTGATTGCAGGCGTTCACCAGAGCGTTGAGTGACAGCGGATATTGATCGGGAGTGGTGACCTGTTTCTCGATGAGGCTTCCAATGACGCGCGCCTCCAGCGAGTCGAGATCGGTACGCATCTTCACCCCCCCGCCTGCGCGGCGAACGTAGCGAAAGCCCGGAGAAACTGCTGCGCGACGCTGACCTGCGTTCGGCTCGGTCTCACTTCACCCACTGATACAGCGGTTTGCCCTTATCGACGATGTGTACCGTAAAGATCTTGAGCGGTCGATCGCCCACCACAGTGAATCCGCTGTGCACGACGTCGCGCAGATTCATGATCGGCGTACCGGTCTTCATCATCGTGGGCGGCTTGCCGGGGTACTGAACCAGAGTTCCCTGCAGCACGTATCCGGCCTCGATGCCATGATGCAGATGCTTGGGAATCGTCTGGCCCTTGTGTACCTCGACAATGGAAGTAATGACCTCCATGCCCGGGGCGCCGGACAGATCGACGCGCTTGATCTGCGTGCGCGCCGCAGAGTCGTAAGGACCGGCTGCCTGGCAGAGGCCCGACAGCGCCATTGTCAGACATATCAGAGCCCAAGTCCGATAGCGCATGGCCCACTCCTCCCTCAGCGTGCACGTAGCTGCAAGTCTGCGCCGCCATGAAAGCCTTTTCCAATGGCGCGGGCGCCGCCCCGAATCGCGGGTCCTGCCGCAGATAGCGTGAGCTCGCTGCCACACCACGACGGATGCTAGACCACGACCGGCGCCGCAGCCCCGTCCATGCTGAGGGTGATTCCGGTGATGTAGCTGGCCTTCGATGAGGCTAGAAAGACTACGGCGTTGGCGATTTCCTCCGGCTCCGCCAGGCGGCCCAGCGGGATGGCTGCGAGGCTCGTCTGCAGCGCCTCGGCCTCGGAGATCCCACTCAGACGCGCAGTGACCTTCATGCCCTCTTGCAACCGCTCGGTGTTCGTGAGGCCGGGGTTGACGGCCAGGACCCGAACGCCGCTGGCGGCATAGGCCCTCGCCAGCCCGGCGGTGGCCAGCATCAGCGCGGCATTGGCGGAGCCGCCGGGGATGTGCGGTGGTGAGGCGATCTTGCCCCCATTGCCGATGACACTGACGATCACGCCGCGGCGGCGAGCGGCCATGCGCTTGACCACGGGGTCGATCACGTGAATGTAGGAGAAATATTTTGCATCCATGGCCGCATGCCAGGCGGCGGGGGCGAGATCCGCAGGCGCGGTTCGCTTGGCCGCGCCCGCGCTGTTGACCAGAACATCGATGGGCCCGAGAGCGCCCTGCACTCGATCCACCATCTGAACCGCGGCGTCGGCGTCGCTGAGGTCGGCCGCGAAGCCTAGCGCCCCCGCGAGGCTCGCCAGGGCACGATCGATATTCGCCTGACCTCGCGAGACGATGGCGACTCGCGCACCCTCGGCCAGGAAACCGCGCGCGCAGGCAAGGCCGATGCCCTTCGAGCCGCCGGTGACGAGCACCACTTTGCCGTTTAGCTCGAGTTCCATGCGTGTGTTCTGTGTCGGGTAAACGATCGGAAACTGTGTCAGCATCTCCTCCATCTCGCGCCGCGCCTGCTCGAGCGGCAGCAGGGGCATGCCGCCTACGATGGACGGGCTTACGAATCCAGGATTTTAGCAAGGATAAATCCCTGATTCTGGCTCGTCTGGCTGTTCCGGCTCGCCTGGCTTACGCTGCCGACTTGGGGGAACGCACGATGCCCGACATTCCGCTGTACGAGGTGGACATCTTCTCCGAGGCCTGCGTGCGCGATGCGCGCGCGACGGACGACGCGCTGCGCGAGGCGACGCCGGTGGCCCGCCTCGCGGACGGCACGGTGATCGTCACGCGCTATGCCGACGTGGCCGCGGGCCTCACCGACTGGAAGAGCTTCTCCTCGGCCTCGCGGCCGTGGCATGACCCGAATTCTGTGCGCCCGGAAATCCTGGTCACCGACGATCCTCCGCGCCACACGCGCGTGCGCCCCATCATCGCCAATACGCTCGGGCCGCGAGCGCTCGAGGCAATCCGTCCGACCTTCGAGCGGGAAGCGGCCACGGTATTCGACGAGGTCGTGGCGCGCTCGGGCGAAACCATCGAGGTCGTCGACGAGATTACCAAGCGCTTCGTCTTCAAGGTGCTGCCGGACATGATCGGGCTGCCCGACGAGGGACGCGAGAACATGACCGGTTTCGGTCACATGGTCTGGGCGACGTTCGGGCCGCCGAATGAGCTGTACGAGGAGGCGATCAAGGACGCGGGCCCGACGGTCGAGTGGCTCAACTGGGCCTGCGAGCGCGAGCGGCTGACGCCCGATGGCGTCGGTGCGCAGATCTTTGCCGCTGCGGACGAGGGCCAGATCAGCCTCGCGGAGGCGAAGCTGCTGGTCCAGGTCGTGCTATCGGCCGGCTCGGATACCAGCTTCGTGACCCTGGCGGCCACGATCGGGGCCTTTGCCAAGTATCCGGACCAGTATCGGCGGGTGCGCGACAACCCCCGGCTGCTGAGGAATTCCTTCGACGAGTGCCTGCGCTGGGACTCTCCGTCTCGCATGGCGGGTCGCATCACCACGCGCGAGGTGCGGATCGAGGGCTTCACCATCCCTGCCGGCCAGCGCACGGGGTTGCTGTTCGCTGCGGCCAATCGCGATCCGCGCGCCTGGGATAATCCGCTGGCGTTCGACGTGGAGAGAGATGTGCGTAAGCACCTGGGCTTCGGTTACGGCACACACGCCTGCGTCGGCCGTGCGCTCGCGCAGCTCGAGGCCTCGGTGCTGCTGGCCGAGCTCGTACGCCGTATCGAGCGCATCGAGGTCGCGGGCGAAGAGGAGCCCTGGATCACGACGATCGGCCACGGGCCCGCGAAGCTGCCGCTGCGCCTGTACGCGGCGTAGGCAATCGCGGGAAGGTGCGGCGCGACGGTTGGCTCAGTGCGCACCGAACAGGTGCGCGAGCAAGAGCAACGTGACGAAGAAACCTCCCAGGCAGGCGGCGGCCTGCAGGCGGTAGCGGCGCGCAAGGCGCTCGGGGGTGCGGGCGGCGAGGAGGTAGGGACGGCCGTCACGCGGTCGCGCCATCTGCTTCACCAGCGGGGTCTGTGCGCGCCCCTCGAGCACCTGGGCACGCGCGGCGGCGCGCGCCTGCTCCCACTCCTGTGCATCGAGTTGTCCATCGCCGTCACGGTCGAATCGCTTCAATAGCGCGGCCGGGTCGCTCTTCCAATCATGCAGCAGCGCCGCGATCTCGGAGTCGACGCCGCCATCGGCCAGGCCGCCGGTGGCTCCCAGCTCTCCGAGCGCGCACACGTCGTCGGCTTCGTGGATGCGCTGCTCGATGTACTTGTAGTTGCTGCCCAGCGCTCCCAAACCGGTGCTGTAGGGGCTGCTCGGCCAGGACTCCGAGCCATACCACACCTGACGCGCGCTCGGAGTGACCTCCGCGCCCCGCGGATCCACGACACAGCTGCCGGTATCGTCCTGCAGGAGAAAGGAGTGGTCGCTCGCGCCGTGATCGATAGTGACCCAGCCTTTCCCCGCGCGGCGGTAGACGTGATAACGCCACCACACGCAGGCGCGTCCGGTCAGCGGCGCGCTCTTGGCCTGATCGGCGGTTTGCGGTGGGAATGAGGTCCGCCCGTAGAGCTCGATGTATCCGTGCGGCGCCGAGCGTACACGCGCACGCGCCGTGTTGGACAGACTGCGTGCACGCGCCCACCCGCGATACATGAAGACGAAGCAGGCCAGGCAGGCGGCCACGAGCGCCAGCACCAGCGTGCCAGGCTGGCCGTGGATCGTCCACGCGACGTGGGCGGAGCCGGGTGGCATGAGGTCTGCGGAGAGCTTCAGCTCACGAGGCGCGGAACAGCGCGCCGACGTCTACGTCCTGACGCTCCTGCTGATCGATCTTCAGCAGCTGCGCGGGCTGGAAGCCGAATTGGTGAGCCAGCAGCACCGCCGGAAACTGAGCGATGCGGGTATTGTTCAGCTGGACCTGTGAGTTGTAGTACTCGCGCCGGTCGGCAATGGCGCTCTCCAGGCCGGTAATGCGGGTCTGCAGTTGCTGGAAGTTCTGGTCCGCTTTGAGCTGCGGATAGTTCTCCGCGACGGCGTACAACTGTCCGAGGGTGGCTCGCAGCTGGTTCTCCGCCGTGCCGAGCGCCGGCATATCGCGTCGCTCGTGCGCCGCGCTGACCGCCGCGCGCGCCAGCATCACCTTCTCGAGCGTATCACGCTCGTACTGCATGTATTGCCGGCAGGTCTCCACGAGCTTGGGCAGCTCGTCATGACGCTGCTGGAGCAGCACATCGATATTGGCCCAGGCCTGTTTGACACTCTCGCGCAGCGCCACCAGGCCGTTGTACTGCATGATCATGTAGATCAGCAGTACCAGCAGGATCGCCAGCACCAGTACCCATGTCATGGGACGCTCCCTGTGGGGCCTCGGGCCCCTGCCCGCCTGCGACAGCGAGGCACTGTAGCAAGCGAGGCACTGTAGCAGCGGCGGTGCGGGCGCAACCGCGACGTAGGTCACGCGCTCAGGCGTGCAGCGGTCCCGGTGGCCTCTCGCGTGAGGCTCAGACGCGTGATCTCGGCGGGCACCCCGAGACGCTGTGGGGGGCCCCAGTACCCGGTCCCACGGCTCGTATAGACCCACAGTCCCTGCAGGCGATCCAGGCCCAAAGCGAGAGGCTCCCGGTAGCGCACCACCCAATTCCAGGGCCAGAACTGACCGCCATGCGTATGGCCGGAGAGCTGCAGGTCATAGCCTGCGGCCGCTGCCGCCGCCGCGCTGCGCGGTCGATGCGCGAGCAGGATGCGCGGGCGCACCTCGCGCGGGGCGCCGCGCAGCGCCGCCTGCGGATCGCTGCGCTGGCGGGGGTCGAACGCCCCCGCCTGCGTATCGGTCACGCCGGCGAGCACCAGGGCTGCGGCACCGTGCCGGATGATGGCGTGCTCATTGAGCAGCACGTGCATTCCGAGACGCCGCAGCTCGGCGATCCACGCATTGGCGCCCGAGTAATATTCGTGATTGCCGGTCACGAACCAGATGCCGTGACGCGAGCGCAGCTGCGCAAGCGGAGCTACCTCGGAGGAGAGACTGGCCACGCTGCCGTCGACGAGATCCCCGGTGATGGCCACCAGGTCCGGTGCCAGCGTATTGACCTTGCGTACCACACGCTCGACGTAGCCGCGTCGCAGGGTGTTGCCCACGTGCAGGTCGCTGATCTGCACGATGGTGAATCCCTCCAGATCCGTGGGCAGCTCGGGCAGCGGTATGCGCACGTCGCGAATGCGTGGCACTTGCAGCACCATGACCAGCCCCACCAGAACGGCCAGCGCAGCCAGCGCCGGCACGGCCATGGCCGACAGCGAT
>JASHPX010000351.1 GCA_030037905.1 Gammaproteobacteria bacterium | reverse complement strand
ACGTGCCCCGAGGTCTGGGCGCTCGATGACGCATCGCGCCTGCATGCCGCGCGCGCCGACTGTGTGTGGTGCGTGGGCCGCCGGCCGGTGTTCAAGGTCACGCTCGCCAGCGGCCGCAGCGTGCGTGCCACCGCGCAGCACCGGCTGCTCGCGGGCGAAGGCTGGAAGCGCCTCTGCGAGCTCGCGCCGGGCGAGCGCCTGGCGATTGCGCGGCGGCTGCCGGCTCCCGCGGCGCCCGTGCGCTGGCCCGAGCACTGGCTGATCCTGCTCGGGCACCTCGTTGGAGATGGCAGCTACCTCTCCAACCAGCCGCTGCGCTACACGACCGCTTCCGAGGAAAACAGCGCCGTGGTGCGCGCCGCCGCGGAAGCGTTCGGGAGCACGGTCAAGCGCTACGCGGGGCCAACGGGCACGTGGCATCAGCTCGTGATCAGCGAGGCCGGCGGCGCCAGCGGGCGAGGGCGCGCGGCTGGCGTGCGCGCGTGGCTCAAGGACTTAGGGCTCCACGGACAGCGCTCGCATGAGAAGTGCCTGCCGCAGGCCGTGTTCAGGCTCGCGGACGAGCAGGTCGCCTGTCTCTTGCGGCATCTATGGGCCACCGACGGGTCCGTCACGGTGCGTAAGCCCGGACAGCGTGGGCCGCCGCGCGTGTACTTTGCGACTTGCAGCCATCAGCTTGCATTGGATGTCGCTGCGCTGCTGCTGCGCCTGGGGATCGTCGCGCGCATCCATGAGGTGCGCAGCGGCGGCCGGACGCGCAGCGGCGCTGAATCGCGTCCCTGGTACACCGTCGACGTCAGCGGCGTGGAGGCGCTGCGGCGCTTCGTCATGACCGTGGGGGGCCATGGGCCGCGGCTCGCGGCGATGGCACAGTTGCATCGGTATGTGATGGATACGGATGCAAATCCGAATGTGGATACGCTGCCGGAAGCGGCGATGCAGAGGATTTGCGCGCTGATGCAGCTTCGCGGCATCACGCGCACGCATATGGCTCGCATGCGCGGCTATAAGAACATCAACATCGATCACGCGCCATCGCGCGCGCTCGTTGCGGAGTACGCAACGCGGCTCGCGGATGCGGAACTCGGCAAGCTCGCTCACAGCGATGTGTTTTGGGACCGAGTGGTCGGGATCGATCCAGGTGGCGAGGAAGAGGTGTTTGATCTGACCGTTCCGGGTGCGGCGAATTGGCTAGCGGATGCAGTAATCTCTCATAACAGCGGAGCCATCGAACAAGATAGCGACATGATTTTGTTGATATATAGGGACGAGGTCTACGACAAGAACACCACCAAGAAAGGCCTCGCCGAGATCGACCTCGCCAAGCATCGCAACGGTGAGACCGGCACCTTCCTGCTGACGTTCCAGGGCCAATACACGCGCTTCGTCAATTGGGCTCCCGATACCTACGCCGAGGGCGTGCTGCGGTGATCCGCCGGTGATGCGCCTGATCCGCGCACGCATCGATGCGAGCGCACTGCGCTCGAACCTGCAGATCATCCGCGCCTGCGCGCCGGGCCGCCGGGTCATGGCGGTCGTCAAGGCCAATGCGTACGGGCATGGGCTCGTCGGCACGGCGCTCGCGCTGGCCGATGCCGATGCCTTCGCGGTCGCGCGCCTGGAGGAGGCGATGACGCTGCGCGAGGCGGGGCTGAAGCGGCGCATCGTTCTGCTCGAGGGCGTCTTCAACGCCGCACAACTGCTCGAGGCAGCGCGACTGGACCTCGACCTGGTGGTGCACCAGGACCTGCAGCTCGCGTTGCTCGAGGGCTACCCCGGCGAGCAGCGCCTGCGGCTGTGGCTCAAGGTCGACACGGGTATGAACCGCCTGGGGTTCCGGCCCGAGCAGTTTCAGGCGGCCTGGCAGCGCCTGAGCACCCTGAGTCCGGCGCCGCTGGAGCTGCGCGTGCTGACGCATCTGGCTTGCGCGGATGAGGAGGACGGATTGGTCACGGCCGAGCAGCTCGCACGCGTGAGGCCGCTGGTCGCGGGCCTGACCCTGGAGGGGCGGGGCGTCGAGCTGAGCATCGCCAACTCCGCGGCGATCCTCTCGCAGCCCGCGACGCATGCGCAGTGGGTGCGGCCGGGGATCGCGCTCTACGGCATCTCACCGTTCCCGGGCCGACGCGGCAGCGACTTCGGCCTGAAAGCTGCGATGACCCTCGAGAGCATGGTGATCGCCGTGCGCGACCTGCCGGCCGGGGAGCGCGTCGGCTACGGCGGCAGCTGGCGTGCGCCGCGGCCCGCGCGGCTCGCGATCATCGCCGCGGGCTACGGCGACGGGCTGCTGCGCAGCCTCGGCAATGGCGCGCCCGTGGTCATCGGTGGCCAGCGCGTGCCGCTGGTCGGGCGCGTATCGATGGATATGATCGCCGCCGATGTCTCCGCGCTGCCGGGCGTCGCGGTAGGCGATCGCGTGGAGCTGTGGGGAGCCGCACTTCCGGTGGAAGAGCTGGCCAGCGCCGCCGGCACGATTGCCTACGAGCTGGTATGCGCGGTCAGCCAGAGGGTGCCGATCGAATGGACGTGAGGGCCGGTTGATATGACCTGAGCGCTGCGAGCGCTAATCTAAGCGCTTGGCGCCCGTCGACGTGACGGCCAGACGATGTGAGACCGGTCGATGTGATGCCGGCGGATGTGACCGCTCTGTGACAGTGCGGTTATTCGGCGGCCGTCGGACGGCGCGTGCGGCGCTGCTCCTGCTAGAGTGAGCCCGTGGTAGAAGCCATCCTGCAGTTCGGATCGCGTCTGCTCGATCGCTTGGAGCGGCTCGCCCGCGCGGGACTGAACGCCGCCAAACACGAACAGCTCACGGGCATCATCTTCTGGGCAGCACTGATCGGGGTGTGCGGCGCGCTCTCGGGCGTGGCCTTCCGGGCGAGCGTGCGTCTGGTGCAATTTCTGCTCACGAGGCATTCCACCGGCCTCGTAGCCACCGCGGAGCTGCTGCCCTGGTGGGCTCGCATCGTGGTGCCGACCGTCGGCGGCGCGCTCGCGGGCCTGCTACTGTGGCTCGGCCAGCGCGTGCGCGCGCTGCGCGGGGCCCGCAAGGTCGATTACATGGAGGCGGTCGCGGTCGGCAACGGCCAGCTCAGTGCCCGCTCTGGACTGCTGCATGCGGCCTCCTCGTTCTTCACCATCGGCTCGGGCGGCTCCATCGGCCGCGAGGGCCCGTTGGTGCAGCTGGCAGCCACGACCGCTTCCAAGATCGGCCAGTGGACACAGGCGCCGGTGCCGCGCCTGCGGCTGCTGGTCGCCTGCGGAGCGGCTGCCGGCATCGCCACGGCCTACAACGCCCCCATTACCGGTGCTCTGTTCGTGGCCGAGGTGGTGCTCGGCTCCATCGCGATGGAGAGCTTCGGTCCGTTGATCGTCTCCTCGGTGGTGGCGGACGCCACCAGCCGTCACTTCCTCGGCTACGGTCCGGTCTACCACGTTCCGCACCTGAACTTCGGAGCTGCCTGGGAGCTGGTGCTGTATGCGTTGCTGGGGGTATTGCTCGGCCACGGAGCAGCGCCGTTTCTGGCGCTGCTCGACCGCGCGCGACGAGCCTTCCGGCGGCTGCGCTGGAACCCGACGGCGACGCTCGCGCTCGGTGGACTGATCGTGGGACTGATCTCGGTGCGCGTGCCGCAGGTCTGGGGCAACGGCTACAGCACGGTCAACGCCATGCTCAACAACCAATTCCCCGTGCAGCTGCTGGCGCTGGCGCTG
>JASHPX010000350.1 GCA_030037905.1 Gammaproteobacteria bacterium | reverse complement strand
GTGTCGATCGCGCAGGCCGCCGCCGCTCTGGGCCATCGTGTGCCGATCAAGCTCGTGTGGACGCGTGAGGATGATATGCGTGCCGGCTACTACCGGCCCGCATTCGTGCATGCCATCAGCGCCGGGCTCGATGCGAGCGGCACGCTGATCGGCTGGCAGCAACGTTCGGTCGGTCAGTCGGTGCTGGCAGATTCCCTCTTTGCCTCTCAGATCCAGGGCGGAGTCGATCCGACCTCGACCGAAGGCTCGGCAGAGCCGTACGGCATTCCCAACGTGCGTATCGAGCTCATCACCCCGACGGATGTAGGCATACCCGTGCAATGGTGGCGCGCAGCCGGTCATTCGCACACGGCGTTCGCCACCGAGTGCATGATCGATGAGCTGGCGATCGCCGCGGGGGTCGACCCCTATCAGTTTCGCCGCGGCCTGCTGGCCGCGCAGCCCCGAGCACTCGCGGTGCTCGACCTTGCGGCCGGTCGTGCCGGCTGGGGCAGCCCGCTGGCGGCAATCGGCCCGCAGGATCGGCGCGGCCGTGGCATCGCCTTGCACGAGACGTTCGGCACCTATGTTGCACAAGTCGCAGAGGTGACAGTCAGCCCCGACGGGCACCTGCGGGTCGACCGTGTGGTATGCGCCGTCGACTGCGGTACGCCGATCAATCCGAATGTCATTACCGCACAGATGCAAGGCGCGATCGCCTACGGGCTCGCCGCGGCGCTGCATCAGGCCGTGACGCTCAACGACGGCATCGTGCTGCAGGCCAATTTCGACAGCTTCGCGCCGCTGCGCATAACGCAGATGCCGGCGGTCGAGGTGTTCATCGTGCCTTCGCGCGAGCCGCCCACGGGCGCAGGCGACCCGGGCACCCCACCGATCGCCCCTGCCGTAGTCAACGCTCTGTTCGACGCGACCGGGCAGCGGATACGACGACTGCCGATCGCCGGACAGATTGCCTCGGTCTGACGGCGCGGACAGCGCCGTCCAGTCGGCATCGGCGCCCGTCAGACTTGCGCCAATTCATCCACGGTCAGCTATCGGTCAGCTATCCAGCAACTGTCCGTCAGACCGGTCGCTCACTTGGACGCGACGCGAGTGCCCAGTGCATCCAGCAGCCTGTTGGCATGGCGGTTCTGTGCCTGTCCCGTCAGGATCTCGCGCGAACCGACATCCCCATGATAGTAGGCATGGTCGATGCGGGCGTCGGGCGAGATATGCGTGACACCTGCCGTGAGACCACCGTAGAGGCCGCGGGCGTTGGACCAGACGATGACGTCCTCGCGGGGCCCCGTGTGGGCTCCCTCATTGCCCGTGTACGTCGCGATCGTCAGTCCGGCGTTGCCGCTCAGTGTCCACCTGTGGGCGGTGTCGCGGAACTGATGCACGGCGCGGGGCGTCATGAGCAGCATCGCGACTGCTCCACCGGAGCCGCCCGCCTGCAGGCCAACGCTGCCTCCTGCGATGTTGTAGAACGCAGGATCGGTCCACTCGCCGTCGTGCTTCACGAGCACTACGCCCGCGCCGCCCTGGCCGCCGACGATGAAGCCACCCTTGCCGAACTTCGGAACGATGAACACTCCCTGCGCGTCGTCGATCAGCCGCGCGAGGTGCGTGTCCTGCTTCATCTCGTGCACGACATGCGCCGCAGCGTCGATCCGATTCTGCGCGACCGTGGCGTCATCTGCCCGCGCCGCTGGGGTGCTGAGCGCCCCCGCTGCGATCAGCAGCGCAGCGGCAGCGACAACCGTGATGCGTGGTTGCATGGTAGCTTCTCCTATCCCGAGCCTCGAAGGATCGCGATGGTAGAACCGCAGCGGCATTGCCGCGCGCTGCGGACGCCGGTTATGGATTCGGCAGAGCGCGTTTTCTGTCCGTCAGCAGGTCCTACAGGGGGTCACCACGGCCGCGCTGCGCAACCGATCCTATTCGCCGCGCCACTGCATGCGCGGCACCGCTTCCACCACGTCGCTCATCGAACGGAACTGCTGGGGCTGTGTGAGCAGCAGTCGCGCCATCGACAACGCCCCCGCTTCGCATGCAGCGCGCAGCGCCGGATTGCGGATGGACTCGAAGTCGATGACGTGCGCGAAGCCGAGGATGCGGCGGATCATCTTGCAGGCGGCGAAGCCGAGCATGTCGGCAAACAGCGTATCGAGGAAAGCCGCGCGCGCTGCCTGCAGCGCCGCAGCATCTTCGGTCCTGGCGAACATGCGAGCCGGGAAAGCGTCGCCCCGGGCCGCGTCGGCCCACAGCGCGAGAAAGCGCGTGCGGAAGCTGTCCCAGAAGATGCAGGTCTGCTCGAGAATCCAATCCCGGTACGCCGCGCGGTCATCGGCCGCAGAGGCATGTCCGGGCTGCGAGTACCAGCTCAGCAGCAGGTTGCCGAAAAAGGCGCCGAGGTCGAAGCCGATGGGCCCATAGAAGGCGAATTCGGGATCGATCACGCGGCTGTCGGTCTCGCTGACCATGACCGAACCGGAGTGCAGATCGCCGTGCACCAGCGCCTGCGCGTCATTCAGGAACTTCTGGCCGAAGCGCGCCGCGGCGACCTTGAGGTCCGCATCGGCGCGTAGTCGTGCGACCAACGTATCCAGCTGCGGAGAGGTGTGGCGGTTGCGCGGGCTCTCGCAGTAGGGATCGGTGAAGATGAGGTCCACCGAGATGCGCACGAGCGCCTCGTTTCCCGCGAACAGTGCCATGTTCTCGAGCTTGCGCTCGAACGGACGGGCGAGATCGGAAGTGAAAAAGCACGCCCGGGCGACATACTCCCCCAGGTGGTTCGCCAGACGCGGATATTGCCGGCCCGCCATGAGGCCGTGCCGCAGGATGATGTGCGGCGACAGGCACTCCATCACGATGCAGTACAGTTCCGGATCATAGTGATAGACCGCCGGCACGAGCCCACCGACGTGCGGCGCGACCTCGAGATAGTAGGCGTTCTCGTAGAAGGCACGCTCGAGCGTCATCGGCCAGGAGGGCCCCGCCGCCCGCACGTAGGGCAGCGCCTGCTTGACGCACACGGCACCCACCGTGCCTTCGACGATGAACACCAGGTTGAGGTTGCCGTCGCCGACCTCGCGGATGCTCCACCCGGGGGCCGCCCCACCGAGCAGCTCGCATACTGCCGGCTGCGTCGCCAGCCACGTGCGCAGACTCTGCGTATCGAGCGCGCGGTATGCGGGACGCACGGACGTCATCGCGCCTGCAGGCTCGCCGGCGCGCGGCGCACCGCGGCGTCGCCGTCGCTGCGCTCGGGATACAGCGCGCGCAGACCTGCGGCGCTGGCTGCGCAGACACCGCGTTCGGTGATGAGGCCCGTCACCAGACGCGCCGGCGTGACATCGAACGCGAGGTTCAGCGCCGGGCTGCCTTCGGGCACTACGCGCACGGTTGCCAGTGCACCGCTGGCGCTGCGTCCAGTGATGTGCGTCAGCTCATCCGGCGAGCGCTCTTCGATGGGGATATCGGCGCCCCCCTCGAGCGACCAGTCGATGGTGCTCGACGGCAGCGCGGCGTAGCAGGGCACGCCATTGTCATACGCCGCGAGTGCCTTCAGATAGGTTCCGACCTTGTTGCACACATCGCCCGCGGCCGTGGTGCGATCGCTCCCGACGATCACCAGGTCCACGCGCCCGCGCTGCATGAGGTGGCCGCCGAGATTGTCGGCGATCACCGTGTGGGGCACGCCGTGCGCGCCGAGCTCGAAGGCCGTCAGCGCCGCCCCCTGGTTGCGCGGCCGCGTCTCGTCGACCCAAACGTGCACCGGGATGCCCGCCTCATGCGCCAGATACACCGGGGCCAGAGCCGTGCCCCAGTCCACGCACGCAAGCCAGCCGGCATTGCAGTGCGTGAGCACGTTCACGGGGCGCTGGCCGCGCGCCGCCTGCGCCGCGCGGATGAGCGTCAGCCCATGCTCGCCGATCGCGCGGCAGCGCGCGACGTCCAGCTCGCAAAGCTCCGCGACTGCGCGAAACGCCGTCGCGACGCGCTCGGCGCGTGGCGCCTCGAGAAGCGCCGCGCGCATGTGCTCGAGTGCCCATGCGAGGTTGTGAGCCGTCGGCCGTGTCGCGCGCAACTCGCGCCCCGCGCGCTCGAGCTGCGCGTCCGAGGTGTCCTCGCGCATCGCCAGCGCGACTGCATAGGCCGCGGTCGCGCCAATCAGCGGCGCGCCACGCACCACCATCGTGCGGATCGCGCGTGTCGCATCCTCGAGCGTGTGCAGATCGACGGTGACGAATTCGTGCGGCAGACGCGATTGATCGATGACGCGTACGCAGCCGTCGCCCGACGGCCAGATCGTGCGGTAATGGCGACCGCCGACGTTCACCGGCGCGGCGCCGCCGGTGCCGGTGCAGCCGGTGTCGCCGGTGCAGCCGCGCGGTACGCCTCGAGGCGCGGCCGATATGCCTGCCGGCGCGCGAGACTCTCGGCCGGCCAATAGCGCGCGGCATCGTAGTATTCAGGCACGGCGGGCACGCCCGGCGGCAGCGGCACCCAGGGTTGCTTGGAGGCGGTGAAGATGTGAATGTCGGGCGCCAGATGATCGGGCGCATCCAGCGTACCGACGCGGACGAATCTGACCACCGGCCCGCCGCCGCCGTAGTTGCTCCAGATCGCGACGCGGCAGCGTGGACAGCGCGCAATGCGCTGGCCGCGGCCGCTATGGGACGGCGTATCGATGATCTGCGGCTCGCAGGCCAGATGCACCAGGCGCTCTGCCTCGATCAGCGCATTCAGTGCGAATGACGCGCCGCTCTCCCGCTGGCACCAGCGGCAGTGGCAACAGTGCACGAATAGCGGAGCCGTCAGCATGCGGTAACGCACCGTACCGCAGTCACAGCCGCCGTCGAGCGGAAAGACCGTGCCATCGCGCAACATGAGTCAATATGCCCAGCCAGCGAGTGAGATTACTCAGCCGCTAGGAAAGCTTCACCACGTAGCGCCCGCGCGCCTGCCCTTTGAGCAGGGTCTCGAAGGCGGAGGGCAGCTCATGCAGCGCGATCTGGTGCGCACTCTGCCTGAGCTTCGCCGGTTTCAAATCCGTCGCGAGGCGCCGCCACACCTCGCGGCGCAGGGGCATCGGACACTGCACGGAGTCGATGCCGAGCAGCTTGACGCCGCGCAGGATGAACGGCATCACGGTGGTCTGCAGCTCGATTCCTCCCGTGAGCCCCGAGCTGGCAATGCAGCCCTGCGGCAGCATGGTGCGCGTGAGCCAGCCGAGCGTACTGCCCCCGACCGGATCGACGGCGCCCGCCCAGCTGGCCTTCTCGAGCGCTCGCGTACCCATCTGCAGCGTCTCGCGCGCCAGAACGTGCCGCGCGCCGAGGTCGCGCAGGTACGGCTCTTCCTGCGGCTTGCCGGTGAGCGCCGTCACCTCGTAGCCGCGCGCCGCCAGGCACTGCACGGCGAGGCTGCCGACGCCGCCGGTGGCCCCGGTCACGATCACCGGCCC
>JASHPX010000035.1 GCA_030037905.1 Gammaproteobacteria bacterium | reverse complement strand
TTTTCCATCAGCGGGCGAGGCACGGTGGTGACCGGGCGCATCGAGCGCGGAGTGGTGAAGGTGAACGATGAGGTGGAGATCATCGGGCTGCGTCCGACGGCCAAGACGATCTGCACGGGGGTGGAGATGTTCCGCAAGCTCCTGGATGAGGGGCAGGCCGGGGACAACGTGGGGGTGCTGCTACGCGGCACCAAGCGCGAGGAGGTGGAGAGGGGGCAGGTGCTGGCCAAGCCCGGCACGATCACCCCGCACACGCACTTTGAGTGCGAGGTGTACGTGCTGACCAAGGAGGAAGGGGGCCGGCACACGCCGTTTTTCAAGGGGTACCGGCCGCAGTTTTATTTTCGCACCACGGATGTGACGGGCACGATCGAGCTGCCGGGCAGCACGGAGATGGTGATGCCCGGGGACAACATCAAGATGACGGTGGAGCTGATTGCCCCGATTGCGATGGAGGAGGGGCTGCGCTTTGCGATCCGCGAGGGCGGGCGCACGGTCGGGGCCGGAGTGGTCTCGAAGATCTTGAAGTGATCCAACATCAGGCACAGGTGCATATCGCAGGCATTGAACCGTTCCCCCAGGCATTGAAGCGCTCAAAGGAGTTGACCGTGAGGTTGATGGCGACCCCTTCAATGGATTTACATTACGTAAATCCATTGAAGGGGTCGCCGTCAACCTCATGGCTTACCCCTTTGCATGGCTTGGATATCTGGGGGAACGGTTCAAGGACAGCTCACCTACAGGCCAGTAGCTCAATTGGCAGAGCGGCGGTCTCCAAAACCGCAGGTTGGGGGTTCGATTCCCTCCTGGCCTGCCAGCACCGCGCCACGGGGCGCCGAGCACAGGTGCGCCCGCGCGGCACCGGCCGGCGCCACGGGGGCGCGGTTTAACTCGAGGCAACGATCAATTCGATGAATGACGCGACTCCACAACAGGAGATCGGCAGCAGCGGCGATACGGCGAAGCTCGTCGCAGCGATACTGCTGGTGATCGCCGGCATCGCCGCGTTCTACGTGCTGCAGACGCAGGCCGACTGGGTGCGCTGGGGCGCTGTCGCGGCCGGCATCGTGCTGGCCGTCGTGGTGTTCGCCAGCTCGCCACGCGGTCGAATGATATGGCAGTTCATACTCGATTCACGCCTGGAGATGCGTAAGGTGGTGTGGCCGAATCGCCAGGAGACCACCCAGACGACGTTCGCGGTATTCGTCTTCGCGATCGTCATGGGCTTGTTCTTCTATGGATTGGACCTGTTCCTGTCCTGGGCCACCAAGTTTTTTACCGGACAGGGAGGTTGAGCGTGGCGCTGCGCTGGTACGTCGTGCATGCCTATTCCAATTTCGAGCACCGGGTTGCCGAGGCGCTCAAGGAGCGCATCCGGCGCGAGGGCGTGGAAGGCAAGTTCGGCGAGATTCTCGTCCCCACGGAGGAAGTGGTGGAGATGCGCGACGGACAGAAGCGTCGCAGCGAGCGCAAGTTCTATCCGGGGTACGTGCTGGTGCAGATGGAGATGGATGAGCAGACCTGGCATCTGGTGCGCGATGTGCCCAAGGTGCTCGGTTTCATCGGCGGCACCAGCGACCGGCCGGCACCGATTTCGGAGAAGGAGGCCATGCGCATCCTGCAGCGTGTGGAGGAGGGTGTGGACAAGCCGCGCCCGAAGGTGTCCTTCGAGCCCGGCCAGGTGGTGCGCGTCGTGCACGGTCCTTTCAACGACTTCAATGGAGTCGTCGAGAGTGTGAATTACGAGAAGAACCGCCTGCAGGTGGCGGTTCAGATTCTGGGTCGCTCCACTCCGGTGGAGCTGGATTTCTCCCAAGTGGAGAAGGTCTAGATGGCGAAGAAAGTTCAGGGTTACATCAAGCTGCAGGTGCCTGCGGGATCGGCGAACCCGTCGCCGCCGATCGGCCCGGCGCTGGGCCAGCAGGGCGTGAACATCATGGAGTTCTGCAAGCAGTTCAACGCGCAGACCGCCAAGCTGGAGAAAGGTCTGCCCATCCCGGTGGTGATCACGGTCTACTCGGACCGCAGCTTCACCTTCATCATGCGCACCCCGCCCGCCTCGGTGCTGATCCGCAAGGCGATCGGCATTGAAAAAGGCAGCGGTACCCCCAATACGGCCAAGGTCGGCAAGATCACCCGTAAGCAGCTGGAAGAGATCGCCAAGGCCAAGCAACCGGACCTCACTGCGGCGGACCTGGACGCCGCCGTGCGCACCATTGCCGGCAGCGCACGCAGCATGGGCGTGGATGTGGAGGGCCTCTGACATGGCGGCTACCCCGAAGCGTGCACAGGCCTGGAAGGGCCAGCTGTTGCCGGGCAAGTTCTACCCCCTCGATGAAGCCCTCGCGCTGGTCAAGCAATACGCCACGGCCAAGTTTCCGGAGTCCGTCGATGCGGCGGTGAACCTCGGCATCGACGCGAGCAAGTCCGACCAGCAGGTGCGCGGCTCCACGGTGATGCCGCACGGCATCGGCAAATCGGTGCGCGTCGCCGTGTTCACCGGCGGCAAGAACCAGGACGCTGCGCGCGCCGCGGGCGCTGACATCGTGGGCCTGGAGGATCTGGCGGAGAAGGTGCGGGCTGGCGAGATCAATTTCGACGTGGTGGTCGCCAGCCCCGATGCGATGCGCGTGGTCGGACAGCTCGGGCAGATCCTCGGACCACGGGGCCTCATGCCCAATCCCAAGGTCGGGACCGTGACCGCGGACGTGGCGGGCGCGGTGCGCAACGCGAAGGCCGGGCAGGTGCGCTACCGGGTCGACAAAGCGGGCGTGGTGCACTGCCCGATCGGCCGCGCGACCTTCGAGGTCGGTGCGCTGCGCGAGAATTTGCAGGCGTTGCTGGCGGACCTGCAGAAGGTGAAGCCGGCGGCTTCCAAGGGCGTGTATCTCAAGCGCGTCACGCTGTCCTCGACCATGGGGCCGGGCATCGCGGTGGAACAGTCGAGTCTTGGACTGTAGGGATCGGATCGTGGGGCGCGTGACGGCGCGGTCCGCGCGTGCGGCGGGCCGTGGCCAGGAGACGACAGCGGATTTGATCGGGACATCGGGTTTGATGCGGGCCGGCGCGAATCGCCGGCCATCATCGAAGACCGCAGGCGGGCGCAGCCAGGCGCCCGCGGCGATCGGGCTTCACGCCCGGCGCCGCGGTAGCTGGCGCGGCCCTTAATGCTCGAGCCTGCGCAGATGATGGTGAGGCCTTCAGCAACCGGCTGCGGCGCATGCCGTGTCCGGACGCAAGGGGATCACCGTCGAGGGTGGAAGGGGCGATGCGACCCACAGGGGTCGTGCGGCGCCTTCCGTGTGGGAGCGGTACGGTGACGGCGTGTCGTGACGGTATGTCTGTCATGACGGTTTGTCTGTCATGACGGCATACGCTGTCGACTGGATCGCTCCGAGGTGATCTTCAGGGCAGGAGGTCGAATGGCTCTCAACCTGGAAGAGAAGAAGGCACTGGTGGCCGAGGTGTCGGCAGTGGCAGCGCGGGCCCTGTCCGCGGTGGCGGCCGAGTATCGCGGGCTGTCGGTGGCACAGCTGACGGAGCTGCGCGCCAAGGCGCGTGCCGCCGGGGTGTACGTGCGAGTCGTGAAGAACTCGCTCGCGCGGCGTGCCGTGGCCGGCACGGCCTTCGAGTGTCTGGGCCCGGTCCTCAAAGGGCCGCTGGTGCTGGCTTTCGCGAAGGACGACCCGGGCGCGGCGGCCCGAGTGCTCAAGGCTTTCTCGAAGGACAACGAGAAGCTGGTGCCGACGGCCGTGTCGCTGTCCGGGCAGCTGCTCGGCGCGAAGGACCTGGACCGCGTGGCGAATCTGCCTACGCGTGAGCAGGCGCTGGCGACGCTGATGGGCGTGATGCGCGCACCGATCCAGAAGCTGGTCGGCACGCTGGCAGCCACGCCTTCCAAGCTCGTACGCACGCTTGCCGCCGTGCGCGACCAGAAGCAGGCGGCCGCGGTGGCCGCTGCCTGAGCGATAGCAACCGAAATGTCAGTCGCCGGCAGCGGCGCTACTGCAACGTATCTTTAGGAGATGAGCATGGCTGTTTCGAAAGACGAGATCCTCGAGGCGATCTCCAAGATGAGTGTTCTGGAGGTGGTCGAGCTGATCGCCGACATGGAGAAGAAGTTCGGCGTGACGGCCGCGGCCCCCGTGGCCGTGGCAGCCGGTGGGGGCGCAGCTGCAGCCGCCGCGGCGCCCGTGGAGGAGCAGACCGAGTTCACCGTGACACTCAAGGAATACCCGGCCGACAAGAAGGTGACGGTCATCAAGGTGATCCGTGAGATTACGGGTTTGGGCCTGAAGGAGGCCAAGGACCTGGTGGAGGGCGCGCCCTCCACGGTCAAGGAGGCCATCCCGAAGGCCGAGGTCGACACGATCAAGAAGAAGCTCGAAGACGCCGGCGCCAAGGTGGAGGTCAAATAACCTCCATGCCCCCACTGGGCCCGGGTCGGCAGGGTGGTGCGTGCCATGCGCCCGCCGCCCGCGCCTCCCGCACCGCCGCTCGCGCAGGTGGGCGGCCGGCTTGCGCCGGCCGCACGCCCGCACGCGCATTCATGCCGTTGAGAGGTTGACACGATGCCGTATTCATTCACCGAGAAGAAGCGCATGCGCAAGAACTTCGGCCGCCAGCCGGGGATTCTCGAGGTGCCGTACCTGCTCGCGATTCAGCTGGACTCGTACCGCAGCTTTCTGCAGGCGGACGTGGCCGAGGATCAGCGGCGCAGCGCCGGCCTGCATGCGGCTTTCCGCAGCGTGTTTCCGATCTCGAGCTACTCGGGCAACGCGGTGCTCGAGTACGTCAACTACCGGCTGGGTGAGCCGGTGTTCGACGTGAAGGAATGCCAGTCGCGCGGCCTGACCTATGCCGCTCCGCTGCGCGTCAAGGTGCGCCTGATCGTGTACGACAAGGAGGCCGCCGGAGCCAAGAAGCCGGTCAAGGACGTGCGCGAGCAGGAGGTGTACCTGGGCGAGTTGCCGCTGATGACCGACAACGGCACGTTCATCGTCAACGGCACCGAGCGCGTCATCGTCAGCCAGCTGCACCGCTCCCCGGGTGTGTTCTTCGACCACGACCGCGGCAAGACCCATTCCTCGGGCAAGTTGCTGTTCTCCGCGCGCATCATTCCCTATCGCGGCTCGTGGCTGGACTTCGAGTTCGATCCCAAGGACTGCGTGTTCGCGCGCATCGACCGGCGGCGCAAGCTCCCGGTGTCGATCATCCTGCGTGCGCTGGGCATGAGCGAGACGGAGATTCTGGATACCTTCTTCGAGAAGAACACCTTCGAGCTCAAGGGCGATACGGCGGCGATGCGTCTGGTGCCGCAGCGGCTGCGCGGCGAGACCGCGACCTTCGAGATCCGCATCGGCGATCAGGTGATCGTCGAGGAGGGCCGCCGCATCACCGCACGCCACGTGCGCCAGCTCGAGGAGGCGGGGCTCTCGCAGCTGCCGGTGCCACGCGAATACCTGCACGGCAAGATCCTGGCGCACGACGTGGTCAATACCGCCACGGGCGAGATCATCGCCAAGGCCAACGAGGTGCTGACCGCGGCGAGCCTGCAGAAGCTGGTGGAGGCCGGCATTACCGAGATCCGCACCCTGTACGTGAACGATCTGGACCGCGGTCCGTACATCTCCGACACCCTGCGCATCGATCCGACCCGCACGCGCCTGGAGGCGCTGGTGGAGATCTATCGCATGATGCGTCCCGGCGAGCCCCCCACCAAGGACGCGGCCGAGAACCTGTTCAACAATCTGTTCTTCAACAACGAGCGCTACGACCTGTCGGCCGTGGGCCGCATGAAGTTCAACCGCCGCGTCGGACGCAAGGAGATCACCGGCTCGCCGATCCTCTCCAGGGACGACATCCTGGATGTGCTCAAGGTGCTGATCGACATCCGCAACGGCAACGGCACCGTCGATGATATCGATCACCTGGGTAATCGCCGGGTGCGCAGCGTCGGGGAGATGGCCGAGAACGCCTTTCGCGTGGGCCTGGTGCGCGTGGAGCGCGCCGTCAAGGAGCGCCTCACGATCGCCGAATCCGAGCCGTTGATGCCCCAGGAGATGATCAACGCCAAGCCGGTGGCGGCGGCGGTCAAGGAATTCTTCGGTTCCTCGCAGCTCTCGCAGTTCATGGATCAGAACAATCCGCTGTCCGAAGTCACGCACAAGCGGCGCGTATCGGCGCTGGGCCCCGGCGGCCTCACGCGCGAGCGCGCCGGCTTCGAGGTGCGTGACGTGCACCCGACGCACTATGGGCGGGTGTGCCCGATCGAGACCCCGGAGGGTCCGAATATCGGCCTGATCAACTCGCTGTCGGTGTACGCGCGCACCAACCAGTACGGGTTCCTGGAGACCCCGTACCGGCGCGTGGAGAACGGCCGCGTCACCGACCAGATGGACTTCCTGTCGGCGATCGAGGAGGGTGAGTTCGCAATCGCGCAGGCCAACGCGCGCACCGGTGCCAATGGCGAGCTGGTCGATGAGCTCGTGTCCTGCCGCTATCAGAGCGAGTTTACGCTCATGCCGCGCGAGCGCATCAACTACATGGATGTCTCGCCCAAGCAGATCGTATCGGTGGCCGCCTCGCTGATCCCGTTCCTGGAGCACGATGACGCCAACCGCGCGCTCATGGGCTCGAACATGCAGCGCCAGGCGGTACCGACGCTGCGCTCGGAGACCCCGCTGGTGGGCACGGGCATGGAGCGTCCGGTCGCGATCGATTCGGGCGTGGCCGTGATCGCGCGCCGCGGCGGCGCGGTCGACTCGGTCGACGCCTCGCGCATCGTGGTGCGCGTGAACGACGCGGAGACCGCGGCCGGCGAGCCGGGCGTGGATATCTACAACCTCACCAAGTACACGCGCTCGAATCAGAACACCTGCATCAACCAGCGACCGCTGGTGAAGGCCGGCGACGTCATCGCCCGCGGCGACGTGCTCGCCGACGGGCCTTCGACGCATCTGGGCGAGCTCGCGCTCGGCCAGAACATGCTGGTCGCGTTCATGCCGTGGAATGGCTACAACTTCGAGGACTCCATCCTGATCTCCGAGCGCGTGGTCGAGGAGGATCGCTTCACGACCATCCACATCGAGGAGCTGACCTGCGTCGCGCGCGACACCAAGCTCGGTCCCGAGGAGATCACCGCCGACATCCCCAATGTCGGCGATGCGGCGCTGGCCAAGCTCGATGAGGCGGGCATCGCCTTCATCGGCGCGGAAGTGCGCGCCGGGGACATCCTCGTCGGCAAAGTCACGCCCAAGGGCGAGACGCAGCTGACGCCGGAAGAGAAGC
>JASHPX010000349.1 GCA_030037905.1 Gammaproteobacteria bacterium | reverse complement strand
TTTGCCTGCGCGCGGCGCTACTGCCGAAGGGTAATGTACAAGTAACAAATGGTTCACTTTACAAACAAAAATTCTCGGGTATATTGGTCCACAGGAGTGAGGCGGACGCCAGTTCGCTGAGCTTCGAAAGTCGCGGAACAAGACCCCCCCGTTTCCGCGCAATACCTTGAAGCCCCGCTCTGCGGGGCTTTTTTTTTTTCCGACGGCGATTGTGGTGCTACCGCGAATGGTGCCCTTCACGTTAACGTGAAGTCCGTCACATGGACAGCGGGCACGACAGTGAAGCGCATATTACGTGAGCGCGCACCGGCGGCGGTCGCGGCCCTGGAGCGCGCCGGCGGTCCTCTGGCCGAGTCCCTCTCGGTCGTGCTCGATGCAAGCGACTTCGTGGCCGATGAGCTCGCGCGTGACCCGTCGCTGCTCGCGACGCTGATCGCACGCGCAGGGCAGCGGTTGGCGGGTGGGGCGCTGTCGCCGCCGGAGCTGCCCGCCCTGCCGGAAGTGCCCGCGCCACTGCAGCCGGACCTGCCGGCTCAGGAGGCGCACTTCATGGCAGCGCTGCGCCGCTGGCGGCGCGCGGAGTACGTGCGCATCGCTTGGCGTGACCTGGCCGGATGGGCGGGGCTCCACGAGACGCTGCAGGCGTTGTCGGACGCCGCGGATACGGCGCTGCGGCTCGCGCACGCTTTCGCGCTGCGAGCCCTGGCGGCTCGCCACGGGCGGCCGATGTCGGCGGCGGGCGAGCCGCAGCAGCTGCTGATCGTGGCCATGGGCAAGCTCGGCGGCCGGGAGCTGAACTTCTCATCCGACGTCGATCTGGTGCTGTTGTATCCCCAGGCTGGCGAGACCGAGGGGACGGGCCAGGAGCAGGCGGGTGCGCGCCTGAGCAATCAGGAGTTCTTCGCGCGGCTGGCGCAACGGATCGTGAAGCTGCTGGCGCAGCCGACCGAGGAAGGATTCGTGTGTCGGGTGGACCTGCGATTGCGGCCCTTCGGCGACAGCGGGCCCATCGTGACGAGCGCCGCGGCGCTGGAAGATTACCTGCAGATCCACGGACGCGACTGGGAGCGCTACGCCTGGATCAAGGCGCGCGCGGTTAGCGGCGAGGCCGCGTGGCCCGAGCTGTTTCGCACGGCCGTGCAGCCCTTCGTATATCGGCGCTACCTGGACTTCGGAGTGTTCGAGTCGCTGCGCGAGATGAAGGGGCTGATCGAGCGCGAGGTGCAGCGGCGCGATCTGGCCGAGGATATCAAGCTCGGCGAGGGCGGGATCCGCGAAGTCGAGTTCATCGTGCAGTCCTTCCAGCTGATCCGCGGCGGACAGGATCGGCGGCTGCAGCAGGCGTCGCTGCGCCATGCATTGCCGCTGCTGGCGGGTGCGAAGCTGCTGCCGGCCGCGGCGGTCGCCGAGCTGGACGCCGCTTATGTATTCCTCCGGCGGCTGGAGAACCGCCTGCAGATGCGGGCCGATCAGCAGGTCCATCGGCTACCGCTCGACGAAGAGGAGCGCCGCCGGCTGGCCGCAAGCATGGGGGAGAGCTCGTGGGCGCAGCTGCGCGCGAGACTCGATGCGCATCGCGCATGCGTCGCCGGGCACTTTCACGCCGTAGCGTTCGGCGGACGCGCCGGTCGTGGGGGCATCGAGCAGCGCCCCGAGCCGTTGCCGCTGGGCGCTGAGCAGGGGCAGCTGCTCGCGGAGCGCTTGCGCATGCTCGGCTTTCCCGATGCGAACGCGGCCGCGCGCCTGCTGCTCGAATTTCATCAGGCCCTGACGCTGCGCCGGCTCGATGAGGCGGGCAGTCGCCGCCTGGCAGCGCTGCTGCCCGTGCTGGCGGCGGAGGCGGCCGGCACAGCCGATGCGCTCGCGACGCTGCGGCGGCTGCTGGCGGTGCTGGAGGCGATCGGAGCGCGCTCGGCGTACTTCGCGCTGCTGTTGCACGCTGACAAGCCGCGGCGACGCCTGGTGGAGCTGGCCTCGCACGGTGACTTCCTCACCGCGCAGATCGCCGCGCATCCGCTGCTGCTCGACGAGCTGATCGACGAGCATCTGCTCGAGCGTCCGCCGGATCGCGCTGCGCTCGCCGCGGATCTGGCGCACCGCATGGCGGGGGCGGACCCGAACGATGAGGAGCAGCTGCTCGAGCGGCTGCGGCAATTCCAGCGCGCCGCCTTATTCCGTCTCGCAGTCGCGGATCTGCTGGCGCGCCTGCCGGTCATGCAGGTCAGCGACCGACTCACGGACCTGGCCGAGCTGATCGTCGAGCGCGCCTTCTGCCTTGCCTGGGAGCACGTGACCGCGCGGCTCGGCACGCCGATGTGCGGCGAGGATGCGCAGCGGCGAGCGGTGCAAATTGCCGTCATCGGTTACGGCAAGCTCGGCGGCCTGGAGCTCGGATATGCGTCGGATCTGGACCTCGTGTTCGTTCACGACTCGAGCGGCGCGCGGCAGCAGACCGAAGGGGCGCGCTCGGTCGACAACCAGGTGTTCTTCGTGCGCTTCGCGCAGCGACTGGTGCATCTGCTGACCGTGCACTCGCCGGCGGGACGTCTCTACGAGGTGGATACGCGCCTGCGGCCGAGCGGCCGGGCTGGGCTGCTGATCACCGGTATCGAGGCGTTCGGCGCCTATCAGCGGCACGATGCGTGGACCTACGAGCACCAGGCGCTGCTGCACGCGCGCGCGGTGGCGGGGGCGCCGCAGCTGTGCGCGCGCTTCGAGACGTTGCGGCTGCAGATCCTGGCGAACTACGTACGCCGCGAACAGCTGCGCGAGGACGTGCGCCAGATGCGCGCGCGCATGCGTCAGGAGCTGTCACGCGCCGGGGCCGGTCAGTTCGACCTGAAGCAGGATCCGGGCGGCATCGCGGACATCGAGTTCCTCGCGCAGTACTGGGCGCTGCGGTGGGCCGAGCGGTACCCGCCGGTGGCACATTTCTCCGACACGATCCGGCAGCTCGAGTCCGTGGCTTCCGCAGATCTGGTGCCGCAGTCCACGATCGACACCCTGACGCGCGCCTACCGCGTGTACCGCACCTACCTGCATCACCGCGCGCTCGATGGTCTCGGCGGCGTCATACCGGCGACACAGTTCGCTGCTGAGCGCGCAGCGGTCATCGGTGTCTGGAACAGCCACATGGAAGGCGGCGCGGAAGGCGGGGCGCCCGGCGGCGCGGCAGGTGGCGCGGCAGGTGGCGCGGAAGCAGATTGAGGTTCGCAATGTCCGCAGCGACTAAGAAGGGATATCGTGCGATGCGCGCCCAATGCGACGAGTCCTTCGTCCTGAACGACGGCACCGTGGTACGGGTCGTCAGCATGGAGATGCACAAGGCGCTAGGCGCCGGCATCGGGCCGAAGGCCGTCTATCTCGACGACTTCGACGTCGAGCTGGTCGTGCCGAAGCACCGCCTGTCACTGGCCCAGGAAGCGGAAATCGTCGACT
>JASHPX010000348.1 GCA_030037905.1 Gammaproteobacteria bacterium | reverse complement strand
GGTACCAGCGCACAGCGCGGGGTTTGGGACGTTTGAGGCGCCGTTCACATAATTGCCCTATCGGTCGCCAATTGCCGCCTTCGCCGCCCTGCCGGATAATGAAATCCGGAAGCGTTTCTCATTTGGCGGCAAGGCCAGGCGGTGTGCTCGTGAGGCGATTGATGGCGGTGGTCGGTTAGTGCAAACGCCCCAGAGCTGCTGTCGCGGCGTTGCATCTTGCCAACACATGCGCTGTCGTCCGGGACGCCGTCGTCTGGAAGTGGATTGCGGCTTGCCGGCACTGATCTTGCTACTCTGCCTGTCGCTTTCGGCCGGCGTCGCATGCGCGACCCCGTCCGCCAGGGCACCGCAGGCCGGGCAGATAGCGCAGGCCGGGCAGACCCCACCGGTAGCCGCGCAGGCGCCGCCCAGCACGCCTCGAGCATCGCCAACGGCCGCACAGACGCCGGTGCTGCCGGAAGTCGACGTTGTAGGTGAGCAGCCCGGACCGGGACTCTGGAAGATCAGCCGGGGCGATCACGTGCTCTGGGTGCTCGGTACGCTGGACAACGTACCCAAGCGCATGAAGTGGCGCCCGCGCGCCGTCGAATCGGCGCTGAGCAGCTCTCAGGCGCTGCTGCCCAGCGTGCCGGCCGTGTCCGCGCGGGTCGGACCGGTTCTGCTGATCCGACTCTATGCACAGTGGCGCGGCATGCAGCGCGACCCGGACCGCACGCGACTGCGCGACTGGCTGCCGGCGCCTCTGTATGCGCGTTTCGAGGCGCTCAAGGCACTCTATGACCCGCACGATGCGCGCATCGAACAACTGCGCCCGCCGTTCGCGGCGTTGCGCCTGTACCGACGGGCGCTGGACGCCACCGGCCTGACGCGCACCAACGAGATCGAGCACTCGGTGATGGCGATGGCCGAGCAGCGCGGCGTACCCGTCGAGCGCGCACGGCTGCACGTGAGCGACCCCCTCGGCACGCTCAAGCAGATACGGGCCCTGTCCCCGGCCGCGGAAGTCGACTGCCTCGCCGCGACGATGCAGCGCCTGGAGACCGACCTGCCGGTCATGCAGCAGCGCGCGCGCGACTGGGCAGTGGGCGACGTCGATGCGCTACGCGCACTGCCTCATCCGAATCAAATGCTTGCGTGCGCCAGCGATCTGTCGGCTGCTCCGGACGTCGCGGCGCTGGTAGCCGGCGCATCGCAGGCATGGGTGAGCGCAGCGGACACACTGCTCGAGCAGCGTCGCGTCAGCTTCGCAACGCTACCCATCTATCAGCTGCTTGCAGCCAATGGGCCCCTGGCGCACTTTCGCGCCGAGGGTTACCACATCGACGGCCCCGGCTGACCGGGCGTCCTACCCGCCGCTGCAGAGGCAGCGTACGGCGCGCCGTAAGGCCGACGCTCAGCGCCGCTTCAGCGCGAGCGAGACCTTCAGCATCGTGGCCTTGTAGCGGACCGCTGCTTCGGAGCGATGCAGCTGCCGCGCGATCTGAGCCACCGGCTGACGACCGGCTGATTTGCGCAGGTGCCTGACGTCAGCGGCACTCCACAGGACTCTCTTGCGTGCTCTCTTTTTTCGGGCTCGCGCCATCGGCATTTCCTTTATGCAGACTCACTGGTGAAGGTGTTGTTATGGGGAGACGACTCCCTATTATCATAGCATCTATCATAGCATTGTTTGATAGTTTGTCATTGTTTGATAAGCATTGGGTGTTCGATGGGCAGTTCGGCAGTGACGATAGGGCACACGTAGGCACGTAGGAATGCGCGACCGGGTAGGCCGCGCTGCTCGAACGAACCCGACCACCCGGCTGAGACCCCACCTGTGTGCGCGGTGAGCGAGACTGCACATCCATTGACGCCACGGGATCCGTGAGCTAACTTCCGCGCCGACTAGGGGAGTCCCGCAAGGGACTGAGAGGTCATTGAGCGCGCCGCGCAGCATGACGACCCTTCGAACCTGATCCAGTTGATGCTGGCGTAGGAAAGTTGACCGACGGGGCTTCCTTCGACAGCGGCAGCCATCAGCACGTGCACCGCCTGGAGGAAGACTCATGAACGCCGTTGCCCTGGCCGTTGCGACCGAGTCGCTACCCGCATCACGCAAGATCCACCAGTCCGGCAGGTTGTATCCGGATGTACGCGTTCCGATGCGGCAAATCGAGCTGCATCCCACGGCGCATGAGGCGCCGCTGAACGTCTACGATTCCTCCGGCCCCTATACTGATCCGCAGGTGTGCATCGACATCGAGCGTGGTCTGCCGCGCCTGCGCGAGTCGTGGATCGAAGCGCGCGGCGATACCGAGCGCTACGAGGGCCGCCCCGTACGGGCCATGGATAACGGCCGCGACTCGCGCGAAGGTGCGCAGCGTGCCGCGGCGTCGGCAGCGGAGGGGACTGCGGCCGCGGGTGGGGCTGTGGCGGCGGGTGCCGGTATGCGCCGCTTCGCTCACCTGCAGGCGCCGCGCCGTGCGCGCGCGGGTTGCGCAGCGACGCAGCTGGCGTACGCCCGCGCGGGGGTGATTACCCCGGAGATGGAATTCATCGCGATCCGCGAGAATTGCGGGCGCGAACGGCAGCTGGCCGCGGACGCACGCGACGGGCAGGCTTGGGGCGCACAGCTGCCCGAGCTCGTGACTGCCGAGTTCGTGCGCGCCGAGGTGGCCGCGGGCCGCGCGATCATCCCGGCGAACATCAATCATCCCGAGAGCGAACCGATGATCATCGGGCGCAACTTCCTCGTGAAGATCAACGCCAACATCGGCAACTCGGCGGTCAGCTCCTCCATGGCGGAGGAGGTCGACAAGCTGGTGTGGGCGATCCGCTGGGGAGCCGACACGGTCATGGATCTTTCCACCGGGCGCGACATCCACGATATCCGCGAGTGGATCCTGCGCAATGCTCCCGTGCCCATCGGTACCGTGCCAATCTACCAGGCGCTCGAGAAGGTCGGCGGCATTGCCGAGGACCTCACCTGGGAGGTATTCCGCGACACGCTCATCGAGCAGGCTGAACAGGGCGTGGACTACTTCACCATTCACGCGGGCGTGCGCCTGCACTACGTGCCGCTGACTGCAAGCCGCGTCACCGGCATCGTCTCGCGCGGCGGCTCGATCATGGCCAAGTGGTGCCTGGCGCACCATCGCGAAAGTTTCCTGTACGAGCATTTCCGGGAGATCTGCGAAATCTGTCGCGCCTACGACGTGAGCTTCTCGCTCGGCGACGGCCTGCGGCCGGGCTGCATCGCCGACGCCAACGATGCGGCGCAGTTCGCCGAGCTCGAGACGCTCGGGGAGCTCACACGCATCGCCTGGGATCACGACTGTCAGGTGATGATCGAAGGCCCCGGTCACGTGCCCATGCACAAGATCAAGGAAAACATGGACCGCCAGCTCACTGCGTGTCACGAGGCGCCGTTCTACACGCTCGGGCCACTGACCACCGATATCGCCCCCGGCTACGATCACATCACTTCGGCGATCGGCGCGGCCATGATCGGCTGGTTCGGAACCGCGATGCTGTGCTACGTGACTCCCAAGGAGCACCTGGGGCTGCCCGACCGCGACGACGTCAAGGCCGGGGTGATCGCCTACAAGATCGCCGCACATGCGGCAGACCTCGCCAAAGGCCATCCGACCGCGCGTGCGCGTGATGACGCGCTGTCGCGTGCGCGCTTCGATTTCCGCTGGGCCGATCAGTTTAACCTCTCGCTCGATCCGGATACGGCGCGCTCCTTCCACGATGAGACCATGCCGCGCGAGGCTCATAAGCTTGCGCATTTCTGCTCCATGTGCGGACCGAAGTTCTGCTCCATGAAGATCTCGCATGAGCTGGCGGCCACGGCGCGCGCGCAGCGCGAGCAGGACCGCGACCAGGGCATGCGCGACATGGCGCAGCGCTTTCGAGCCGGCGGAGAGCTGTACGTGCCGGC
>JASHPX010000347.1 GCA_030037905.1 Gammaproteobacteria bacterium | reverse complement strand
GACGGCGATGTCGACGGCGCGGCGGGTGGGTCGGTAGCCGGCGGATCAGCAGCGGGGGGATGAGCGGCGGCCAGCGCGCCCAGCAGCGGTGCACAGCAGAACGCTGCGCCCAGCAGGGCGCGCAGGGGGCGGGGGGCAATCATTCGGGGACTCATTATAATGGTTGAATCGTCGGGTAATTGGTCAGCGCGCGCTCGAACGACGCGCGATGGGAGCACGGGGATCAGCGTTTCAACGACAGGCGGCCGCGGGGGCAGCGCGGTGCCGGACAGCGCGACCGGCGATGCTCGCCTCGAGCAGATCCGCGAGTGGCTGAGCGCCGAGTTGCACTTTGAGCTGGCGCGGCTCGAACCAGCCTCCTACGACGCCAGTTTCCGCCGTTACTTTCGTGCCTGGCGCAGGGATGGGATCACGCGCGTGGTCATGGACGCCCCGCCGGACAAGGAGGACACCGCACCGTTCCTGAAAGTCGCTGGCCTTCTGGCAGGCTGTGCGGTGCACGTGCCGCAGATCGAGGCGGTCGATCGACAGCGCGGCTTCGTGCTGCTCGAGGACCTGGGCAGCGTGCTGTATCTGCAGCGGCTGCGCGCTGCAGGGGACCCGGAAGCGCTGTATGGCGATGCCCTGGAGGCTCTGCGACGCATCCAGCTGCACGGCCTGACTGCGGCGCTCGAGCTGGCCCCCTACGATCGCGCCACCCTCGAGCGCGAGATGGCACTGATGCCCGAGTGGTTCTGCGAGCGGCATCTACGGCTCAGCCTGAGCGCGGAGGACCGCGCGGTGCTCGCGAGCACGTTCGACCTGCTGGTGCGGGATGGGCTCGAGCAGCCGGTCGTGTTTGTCCATCGCGACTATCATTCGCGCAACCTGCTGTTCACGGCACGCGACAATCCAGGCATCGTCGACTTCCAGGACGCGCTGGCCGGCCCGCTGACCTACGATCTGGTGTCGCTGCTCGAGGACTGCTACATCGACTGGCCGCGCGAGCGCGTCGAGCGCTGGGTCGCGGACTATCGCATGCGCCTGGCGGCCGCAGGGATGCCCGCGGGGGCGAACGCGGCGCAGTTCCTGCGCTGGTTCGATCTCATCGGCCTGCAGCGTCACATCAAGGTGCTCGGCATCTTCGCCCGGCTCTGGTGGCGCGACGGCAAGAGCGGCTACCTCGGCGATCTGCCGCGCACGCTGGGCTACGTCACCGATGCGGCGGGGCGCTACGCGGAGCTGGCGCCGTTCGCGGCCTGGCTGCGGCGGCGCGTGCACCCGGCGTTCGCGGCGGCCAATGCGCGCGCGCTGGCACAGTCTGCCGCCGTCCGTTGAGCGCCACACACGCCATCCTGCTGGCGGCCGGGCGTGGCGAGCGCATGCGCCCGCTGACCGATTCGCTGCCCAAGGCGCTCGTGCCGGTACGCGGCAAGCCGCTCATCGTGTATCACCTCGAGAAGCTTGCCCGCCTGGGCGTGCAGTCGGTGGTGATCAATCTCGCCTGGCTCGGCTCGCGGCTGCGCGAGACGCTGGGCGACGGCGCACGCTGGGGGCTGTCCATCCACTACAGTGACGAGGGCTCGCAGGCGCTGGACGTCGGGGGCGGTATTTTCAACGCGCTGCCCTGGCTCGGCAGCGAGCCGTTTCTGGTGGTGAGCTCGGACATATACACCGCGTTCGACTTCGCGGATCTCAGCATCGCCCCGCAGGCGCTCGCCCAGCTGCTACTCGTGCCCAACCCCGAGCATCATCGTACCGGGGATTTTGCGCTCATCGACGGGCGCATCACTGCGGCCGGCGAGCGCACCTTCACCTATGGTGGAATCGGGCTGTTTCGCGCGCAACTGTTCGAGGATTGCGAGCCGGGCCGCTTTGCGCTGCTGCCGCTGCTCGAGCGGGCCATGGGCACGCAGCGCCTGCACGGCCAGCTGTACCGCGGGCCCTGGACCAACGTGGGTACTGCCGCGCAGCTGGCCGCACTGCAGTCAGGAGCATAAGGCGCAACCGCCGCGCCCGCTCCGGCGCAGGCGGGGCCATTGGGCTAGAATGGACGGTCGCAGTCGTGCACCTCGGTCGGCCACACTGTGGCACCTGCTCCATGAATCAGCTCAAGGACATTCCGATCGTGAGCGCGGCGCCAGCGGTGCGCAGCGGCGAGAAGTACCGTACGGCGCAGGGTTTCAGCGCCATCAAGGACGGCATCAAGACCCCGGCGCGTGAAGCCGCGGGGGCCGCGGGGGCTGCGGAGGCCGCGGATCGGGCCGGCCTGTATGGCAAGCCGCGCTGGCTCAAGGCGCCGATCCCGCAAGGGCAGGGTTACGACTTCGTGCGTCGCACGGTGCGCGAACATGCGCTTGCCACGGTATGCGAGGAGGCACGCTGCCCGAACATCGGGGAGTGCTGGAACGCGGGCACGGCGACCATCATGGTGATGGGGGCGGTGTGTACGCGCGCCTGCCGCTTTTGCGCCGTGGATACCGGCAATCCACATGGCTGGCTGGACCCGCAGGAACCGCGCCACGTGGCCGAGAGCGTCGAGCTGATGCGGCTGAATTACGTGGTGCTGACCTCCGTGGATCGCGATGACCTGCCCGATGGCGGCGCGGCGCATTACGCGGCCTGCGTGCGCGCGATCAAACAGCGTCGACCGGGCACTGCGGTGGAGGCGCTCACACCCGACTTCGGCGGTGTATTGCCGGACGTGGAGACGGTCGTGGCCTCGGGGTTGGACGTGTTTGCCCAGAATATCGAGACGGTGCGGCGGCTGACGCATCCGGTGCGTGACCCGCGCGCCGGCTACGAGCAGACGCTCGCAGTGCTGGCGCACGCCAAACGTTACCGACCCACCGTACTCACCAAGAGCAGCCTGATGCTCGGGCTGGGTGAGAGCGATGCAGAGATCGCCGAATGCATGCATGACCTGCGGGTCGCAGGCGTCGACATCCTCACCCTCGGGCAGTACCTGCGGCCCACGATCAATCATCTGAAGGTGGAGCGCTACGTCACGCCGGCGGATTTCGAGCGCTATCGCCTCTGGGGGCTCGCGCGCGGCTTTCGCGAGTGCGTCGCAGGCCCCCTGGTGCGCTCGAGCTACCGCGCCGAGCGAGCGCTCGCCGGCAACAACGTCGGACTGCCGCCCGCCACAACGACGGCGGCAGTATCGACATGAGTCCCGCGGCTGTGGTCGCGGCCGACGCGGCTTCAGTCGACGCCGTCGCCGCCGGTGCCGTCGCAGCCGGCGTCGTCGCCGCCGGCGCTGCCCCTGTCGTGCGTTGTCGCTGGCTCGGTCTCGTCCCTTATGTGCCGACCTGGCAGGCGATGCAGCGCTTCACCGAGCAGCGCGACGAGCGCAGCGCCGATGAGATCTGGTTGCTCGAGCACGAGCCGGTGTTCACTCTCGGCATGAATGCCGATCGCTCGCACGTACTCGCGCCGGGCGACATCCCGGTGGTGCAGATCGACCGCGGTGGACAGGTCACTTATCACGGGCCAGGACAACTGGTCATCTATCCGCTCATCGATGTGCGGCGAGCCGGGCTCGGCGTGCGCGATCTGGTGAGCGCGCTGGAGCAGGCGGTGATAGCCTACGCCGCGCGCTATGGGATCGCCGCCGAGTGTCGCGCAGACGCTCCGGGGGTCTATGTAGACGGATGCAAGCTCGCGAGCGTGGGCCTGCGCATCCGCCGCCGGGGAAGCTATCACGGCCTGGCCCTCAATGTCGCGATGGACCTCGAGCCCTTCGGCCGTATCAATCCTTGCGGGTATGCGGGCCTCACCATGACGCAGCTGTGCGATCTCGGCGGACCCGCGAGCGTCACGCGGGTGGCGAGCGAGCTCGAGCCGATGCTGCAGGAACGGTTGATTCGAGGCGGCAATCACAGCGCCATCGCCGCGGGTGGTGAGGCCACGGGCTCGCGCTGGCGGGCGATGTGACCCCGAGGGACGCATGAGCCAGCGCAAGTGGCAGCTGCTGACTACGCTGTTCGACATGCCTTCCGCCGAGGCACTCTCGAGCATACTGGCCGCCGAAGGCATCACGGTGCGCGTGATATCCGAGGCGCATCTGTTTGGGCAGGCTGCGCCGTGCCGGCTGTTCGTGGATGCCACGCAGGCCTACCAGGCCCGTTGGACGCTCTCGCAGCGGCAATTCTCGGAGGAAGAGTTGGCGCTGCTGGCCGCGTCCGAGACCGGTGGCGAGGAGGGCGTGCAGCAGAACGCCGACGGCAACACCCGTGGCTAGCGGGGCTCGCCGGGGCACGTCCCGTTCAGTCCGCGATGCGCAGCGCGCGGCACGAGCGGCATCGCCGGGGGCGCAGGCGGCATCGCGCGCGGCACGAGCGTCGCGGCGACGGTCACGCGGCGCGGATGCGATGCTGGCGGTGTACACCACGTTGGGCAGCCGCCGCCAAGCGCGTGCCCTGGCGCGCGAACTGGTGCGACGCCGGCTCGTGGCCTGCGCGCAGATCTGCCCGATCGAGAGTTTCTTTCACTGGCGTGGCGCCGTGCAGAACGAGCCGGAGTTCCGGCTGCTGCTGAAGACCACGACAGCGCGCTACCCGGCCCTGCAGAGCGCCCTGCGTCGCCTGCACCCCTACGAGTTGCCTGCGATCTACGCGCTGCCGGTAGCGCACGGCTTCGCGCCCTACGCGCGATGGGTTGCAGACAGCTGCGCCAGCTCCACCAGCCGCGTACAGAGCGATCAATCCTGACGGCGGCATCGAGCACGCCAGAAGAGATTCATTTGAGGAATCTCTTCTGGCGTGCTCGATGCCACCGTCGGGACTGCTGCCTTTGAGCGCCTCCGATCTGGGGGCAGCTGCAACTGCGCCTCGCCCGCCGTTCAGGATCAGCATGCGCTGACACTCTCTTCCCGGACGCCCGAGTAGCATGCAGTGCAATTGGCACACACATAGGAGTGGTTCCCATGCCCGAGCGGCAGACACTGCAGCGCGCGCGACGTGACAAGCATCAAGGGAAGGCGCCCCCGACGCAGGCCGGTGAGTTCGTACGTGAGGAGTTTCATCACATCCGGGAAGGCAAGCACGGCGCGCGCTCGCCCCAGCAGGCGATCGCGATCGGTCTGTCCAAGGCTCGACGCGCCGGCGTGGAGCTCGAGCCACCCGCTGCCGGCGACGCCTCCGAGAATACGGTGCGACGCGCTGCGCGCGATTACGCGCGCGGACACGGCGCCGCCAACCCGCGTAGATGCGGTAACCCTTCATGCGAATACATCAGATATATTCGCATGAAGGGTTACCGCATCTACACGGGGTCCTGCGTCATGTGCTGCAGCTGCTCAGCTGCGGCAGTGCCGTGCAGGTCTGCCGGCGCCGTAGGCTCTTAGAGCACCAGCAGTACCTGTGAGCAGTCCTTCAGCGCTGCGAACAGCTCGGCGATCTGCTGCTCACTGTGGGCACGGATGACATAGGTAAGGCCCAGAAAGCGCCGCTCGGCGGACGCCCGCTCGGTCACGGCAGACAGATCCAAGGGGCCGGCGTGGCGCGTCATGATGGCGTCCACGTGGCTGCGCACGCCGGCTTCGGCGCGCACCATGACCTTGACGGGGTAGTCACAGGGGAATTTCAGGCGCGGACCCGGCGTACTGTCCATAGTCGCAGTATTACACGCGATTCGGTGCCCAAAGTTGCCGCCCTGTAGGACGGTGCTTACACCATTCGGCTTGAAATTCAGGCCCTTGTGCTACACTGCAACGCGATCGACGCAGCTCGGGCGGACGAATGTACCCGCTCTGCGCCGCTCATCGGTGACAGGATCGGCTTCGATGGCTCGTGAGAGTGCTCGACAGCGCTCGCGGCATGCCCTACGTCGCTTGCTCCTGCCGTTTATACGACTCTTCGGGGTCTTGTTAGTTTTGGAGAATCGGTTTTTTTATGGCGAAGATCTATGTAGGTAATCTGCCCTTCTCGGCCAGTGAAAGTGACGTGCGGGCATTGTTCGCACAGCATGGGACGGTTGAGAACGTGTCTCTGCCCACTGACCGGGAGACGGGCCGCCCGCGCGGCTTTGGCTTCGTGGAGATGAGCCAGGCCGACGCGGCTCGCGCGATTCAGAATCTGAATGGCTATTCCATGAACGGCCGGCCATTACGCGTCAACGAGGCCCAGGACAAGCCGCGCACCGGCGGTGGGCGTCCGGGCGGTGGGTTTCGCGGCGGCAATGGCAACGGCGGCGGCGGCGGGGGCCGCTGGTAGACCAGCGGTGAGCTGTTGATGTCGGAAGGGCCCGCAGTGTCCGGGCCCCCCGACATTCGCATCGAATAGATCCGCGCCCATGCAGGCGCGGCGCGTCGTAGGGGGGCGGCTCCGCCGGGGCCGCAGGCCTGCTCATTTGTCCTGAGCGCGGGATAACGCCCATGAACGCACCCGCTGGCGTGCTGCACTTTCCGGCCCGGCTCGGGCTCGGGACCTGGATGATGGGCGAATCGCGCGCGGCACGCTCGCGCGAGGTGGCGGCAGTCGCGCACGCGCTGCAGGTCGGTTATCGCCTGTTCGACACGGCAGAGCTCTACGGCGACGGCGGCGCCGAGCGTGTGCTGGGCGAGGCGTTGCTGGACTTCGGCCGCGAACGGCGGCCGGAGCTGTTCATCGTGAGCAAGGTCAAGCCGGCGCATGCCTCGCGCAGCGGGGTGCTCGCAGCCTGCGAGGCATCGATCGAGCGGCTGGGCTGCGCTTATCTGGATCTGTACCTGCTGCACTGGCGGGGCCCACAGGGTTTCAACCAGACGTTACAGGGCTTCGGGGATCTGTTGCAGCGCGGATTGATCCGGCATTTCGGCGTGAGCAACTTCGACGTCGAGGATCTGGTGCGCTGGAGAGAGGCCGAGCGCAGCCTCGGGCTGGGTGCCGGCGCCGCTTGCAACCAGCTGTACTACTGCCTGCAGGCCCGCGGCATCGAGTACCAGCTGCTCGGATGGCAACGCGCACATGGCATGCAGACGATGGCCTATTCGCCACTCGGGCGCGGTGAGCTCGCGCACCACCCCGGCCTGGCGCGCCTGGCTAAAGCGCGCGGTGTGAGCGCGGCGCAAATGGCGCTCGCGTGGAGCATCCGCGACGCCGACGTCGTCACAATACCGAAGTCGGCCGATCCGCAGCGCATCGAGGAGAATTGGGGTGCGCGTGAGCTCGTATTGGGTATGCATGAGCTCGCTCAGCTGGATCAGCTGTTTCCCCCGCCACGCTCCAAGCGCCCGCTGGCCATGGTATGACGATGCCGGTCGTGGGCGAGACGATGCCGGCTCTGGTGAGCGCCCGCTGGCTGCTCGCGCAGGCGGCCGCAGCCGATCTCGTGGTGTTCGATGCGAGCTGGTATCTGCCGGCCGAGCAGCGCGATGCGCGCCTGGAGTATTGCCGTGCGCACATTCCGGGCGCGCGCTTCTTCGACATCGATGCGATCTGCGACCCGGAGTCGACCCTGCCGCACATGGTGCCGAGCGCCGCGCGCTTCGAGCGCATGATCGGTGCGCTCGGGGTCGCGAACAGCAGCCGCGTGGTGTTCTACGATCAGAAGGGAATGTTCTCCGCCCCGCGCGGCTGGTGGCTGATGCGTCTGTTCGGCCACGACGCCTGCGCCGTACTCGACGGTGGGTTGCCGCAGTGGCAGCGCGCGGGCGGCACGCTGGCAAGGGGGGAGGAGCCGCCGGTGGCACCGGCGAGCTA
>JASHPX010000346.1 GCA_030037905.1 Gammaproteobacteria bacterium | reverse complement strand
CATCACGTGTACAAAGGAGTGAGGGTTGCGAAACAAAAACTGCACCACCGTACCCTGGATCGTCACCGTCTGATCCACCATGTACGTGGCCGGAAAGGAGTGATGCGCCTGCGCCGGCACACTCGCCGCCGCTCCCAGCACCCCCGCCAGCATCGCGCTCGCACAAACTGCCTTGAACCTCGTCATGCCCCTCTCCTCTAAATGATCATCGCGCGCCCGCGCCCCGTTGTTCTTCAGGCCCTCCGCGAGGCGTTAGGCCCTCGGAGCGGACCATAACATTACCGCGCCGCCGCCGCCATCATCCGCCATCGCAGCCCAGAGGCTGAGCGCTCACGCCGCCGGTGCCGCGCTACGCGCCGGACTTGCCACCAGCGGCTACGCGTGTCCCTCCACCGGAGCGCACTGCAGCTCCTCGAGGCTGAGGTCATGTCGGTGCGTATAGACGGCTCCGCAGGCCGGGCAGCGGGGCCGATAGCGGATGATGGAAGGATCGCGTCGCAGCCGGCCCATGATTTCCCGGCAACCCCAGCAACGCGCGAGTTTGGCTTCGATCTGCGGACTGATCATGTAGGCTGCACTCATGTGTCACCTCACGGGTCCGTTTCGGGTCCCGGCGAGTATGAGAGCACAGTGACACTGAACGGCCACGGAACTGACCCTGAACCGGCGCATAACGCAGGCAACTGCTCACGCAACTGCTCGAGCGCGATAGCGTCGCACCAAGGGAAACCCGCTGCTGGCCGGTTGACCCGTTCAACGCCGAACGTGACGCATCTCTCACTGCCGAGGCGCATTCCTGGATGAATTCGCTGGGCACTGCGGCCTCGCCCGATAGGCTAGGCATCTGCACAGCAACGCCGGCAGGTAAGCGGATTCCGACAATGGCTAAGAGAGCGAATCAAGACCGCGCTGGAAACACGGCGCTGAATCGCCGCCTGCAGACCCTGGGCGTGGAGAGCCCACAGGACTCCTGGATAGACCGCTATGTCCTGTGCCATCACCTGGTGGATCCCAAATCCGCCCTGCCCCGGCAGCAGTTCGAGGCTGCCGCCCGGTTCATTCGCGATCTGGTAGCGCGTCGCTGGGCACAAACGCGCCTGTCGCGCATGCAGAGGAAGGCGAAGCGCGTCTACTACCTGTCGATGGAGTACCTGCTGGGACGTACCCTGCGCAACAACGTGATGAATCTGGCCGCGGAGCCGGACGTGCGACATGTCCTGGAGCAGCAGGGATGGGCACTGGAGCCGCTCATCGAGGAGGAACCCGATGCCGGACTCGGCAATGGTGGGCTGGGGCGCCTCGCCGCCTGCTTCCTCGATTCCCTGGCGACGTTGCAATACCCCGCGATCGGCTACGGTCTACGCTACCAGTACGGAATCTTTCGTCAATCCATCGGCAATGGCTGGCAGATCGAGTCGCCCGACGACTGGCTGCACAACGTGGATCCGTGGGAGATCAAGCGGCCCGACCGAAGCTACGTCGTGCCGTTGAACAGCAGCTTTGCATTGCAGGGCGCAAGCATCACCCTGCAGCGCAATCGCCCCTCGAGCCTCATCGGCATCGCCTACGACCGGCCCGTGGTGGGGTACGGTGCGCGCTGCATCAACACCCTGCGGCTGTGGGCGGCCGAGTCGCCGAACTCCCTGGACTTTGCCGATTTCTCGCATGGCGATTTCGCCGGCGCGGTACTGCAGAGCGTGGCCGCCGAATCACTCACGCGGGTGCTGTACCCCGACGACTCCACATTGGCCGGTCGTGCGCTTCGATTCGTACAGCAGTATTTTCTGGTGAGCTGCTCGCTGCAGGACATCATCACGCGTTTCCGCGCGAGCGGCTCGGACTGGTCGGAGCTTCCCGGGCAGGCCGCCATTCAGATGAACGACACGCATCCGGCCCTGGCGGTGGCCGAGCTCATGCGCCTGCTGCTCGATGCGGGTGGGCTCACGTGGGAGAGCGCCTGGGAGCTGACGGTGCGCACGCTCGGCTATACCAACCACACGCTGTTGCCCGAAGCGCTGGAACGCTGGCCCGTCGAGCTGTTCGAGGTCCTCGTTCCACGACACCTGCAGATCATCTACGAGATCAATCACCGCCTGCTGCAGGACGTGAAGAGCCGCTATCCCGCGGACGCAGCGCGCGTCCAGCGCATGAGCCTGATCGAGGAAGGCGCCGTACGCAAGGTGCGCATGGCACACCTCGCGGTGGTGGGCTCCCACAGCACCAATGGTGTCGCCGCGATCCACTCGCAGCTGCTCAGGACTCGGTTGCTGCCCGATTTCAGCGAGATGTTTCCGGACCGCTTCCGGAACATCACCAACGGCGTCACGCCCCGCAGGTGGTTGCAGCAGGCCAACCCTTCTCTGTCCGAGCTCATCACCCGCACCATCGGTCCTGCCTGGATCATGGACTTGTCCGAGCTGCGTGATCTGCTGCATTTCATCGACGACGAAGAATTCTGTGAGCAGTTTCTGGCCGCCAAGCGCACCGCCAAGGAACGCTTCGCGAAATGGCTCGAGGCCAGCACCGGCCACGTCGTCGACCCGGATGCCATCTTCGACGGCCAGGTCAAGCGCATTCACGAATACAAGCGCCAACTGCTCAATGTCCTGCACATCGTGGCACTGTACGAACGGCTGCGCCGGGATCCGGGTCAACACTTCACGCCGCATGTGTTTGTTTTCGCCGGCAAGGCGGCGCCCGCCTATCAGATGGCCAAGCTCGTCATCAAGCTGATCAATAACGTCGCCGCGACCATCAACTCCGATCCGATTGCGGGTGGCCGGCTGCAGGTCCTGTTCCTGCCCGAATACAACGTCAGCATGGCCGAGCGGCTGATTCCGGCCTGTGACGTCTCCGAGCAGATCTCCACCGCCGGCTACGAGGCCAGCGGTACCAGCAACATGAAGTTCATGCTCAACGGCGCACTCACGATCGGCACCCGCGACGGCGCCACCATAGAGATTGCCGAGGAAGTCGGCGAAGACAACCTGTTCCTGTTCGGATTGGACGCGCAGCAGGTCGCCGACAGCGCGGGTTGGTACGATCCGAACTGGCACTATGCCAACGAGCCCGAATGCCGTGCAGTGCTCGATCTGATCTTCGGGGATTATTTCAGCCGCCGCGAGCCGGGGGTGTTCGAGCCGCTCAGGGGTGCCCTGCTGCACGCGGGTGATCGCTTTCGACACCTGGCGGATCTGCAGGACTATGCGCGGGCACACCGGGACCTGGCGGCTCTTTACCAGGATCGCAGGAGCTGGGCACGCAAGGCGATCATCAATGTCGCCTGCAGCGGCAAGTTCTCCAGCGACCGGGCGGTGACGCAGTACGCCGATCAGATCTGGAGCATGCAACCGTCGCCGGTCTGTTAGTGTGTTAGTGTGCAGCGTATTCGGCGCCGATCGGCGCACTGCCGGGGTCCGGCGCTCGTAACGCGATCAACCCGTCGCTCTGGTCCGCGCTTTGGTTCGGGCGTAACCTGCGCTCATGCACGCGGCATCGCCAGGGGTCGGCACGCGGATCATCCGCGGCGCAGTGCTCGGTCTTTTGGCGGTACCGGTCGCGTTCGCAGCTCCGGTTGCCGCAGCTCCGGTTGCCGCCCACTCTGACGCCGGCGGCCTGCCGGTCTTGTGGAATCAGCTCTACGCGACGCTGTTCCAGCGCGCGACGCCTGATGGCAGGACGTTCGGAGCGGATGAGCTGGATATCCTCTACTGGTACGACACCGACCACCTCCTGACGGAGCCGTCTCATGATGAGGCGATTCGCATCCTTGACCGTTTCAATCGCCAGCACGGCGAGCAACTGGTTTCCGATCCACTGCAGCGCGCGCTGCTGCAACGGCGGCTATGGGCGCTGTTCGATTGGGCGGCCACACCCGGCGCCGCGGGCAACCACGCGCCCGAGCGCGTGCGGCTCGAGCGCCGGCTGGCGATCGCGATCCGGCGGCTGGCGCTGAGCGCCGCGCAGATCACGGCGTTGCCGGATAACTACGCCGAGACCGTGCGAGCGGGTCGGCTGCCAGGGCTGCCGGTCGGACTCTTCGATCCTGGCGGGAACTGGGTCACCGTCGGCGCGGGCAGCGGCAACCCCCTGGCACGGGAGCACACCGCCGCGCCAGCCTTCTCCGGCCGCTCGGCGTTTCTCGTGATGGTGAATCTTCCGGGCGGCCGCCTGCAGACTCTGGCCTACCTGAACACGCTGGATCATTTCCAGGGGCCGCTGCTCTACTCCTCGCAGCCTGTGAACGCCGGCGGACGCACGGTCTACACACTGAACCCGGCACTCCCGGAATTTCCCGCCGGTACGCAGTGGGCGCTGGTACGCCGCCTGTGCGTCATCGATGATCAGGGACGGATCGAGCCGACCCATCTCGTCGAGAGCATCCTGCTGCGGCGCTACCGCGCGGTTCCAGCGGTCAGACCCTCGCCGCTGTCGATCACCGGCTTCGTACCCGTCAGCTCGATAGAATTCGCCTTCGGCACCGTAGACGTGCAGCCGTTGCAGGCCTGGGACGAGTCCTCGGAAACTCAACGTGACGTGGATTGGAAGTATCGGCAGTTCGACTGGGGAGTGCTGCAGGGGCTGTGGAGAGGGGCGAGGCGGATTTCGTCACCTGGGCCGATCAGCAGCGAATAGTTCTTCGCGTGGCCATCCGTGCCGCCGATCAGCCAGTTGAATATGTTCGCGCGCAGGAACCGGTCGACATCGGCATCGGGATCGGCACTCACACCGCGAATGAGCGCGGCGATCCGAGCGATACCGGGTCCACCGTCTTCCTGGTACTTTTTCGCTGGCATCAGGCATCAGGCATCAGGCCCCTCCTGACACATGTCCTCCTGATGAATTCGCCTGGGGAACGCAGACCCCGGTGAGGGGGGCAGGCGGTCATAGCGCTCGACGACGATGTACGGATCGTCCAGTGCCAGCACAAAGGACCTCGCGGCGGGCATCCCGAGCCGGGCCGCGATGTCCAGACACAGGTGCTCGTTCTCGACCAGCCCTTGGAAGCCCGGAACGCAGGGTTTAATGACGTGCGTCGTCGGCGTGCGCCCGCTCGGAATACCCCAGCGGTTTCGCCGCCGATCCGATGTATGTCCCTTGTAGAGGACATCAGGCCGAACGGCGACCGGCAGAGCAGACCAGCGAAAACGGAAAGGCCCCGGCACTCTGTCGAGCACCGGGGCCTTTGCATGAGGAGCCTGGCAGTGACCTACTCTGGCATGGCTTGCGGCCACACTACCATCGGCGCTGGGCGTTTTCACTTCCGAGTTCGGAATGGGATCGGGTGGTTCCCGCTCGCTATTGCCGCCAGGCAAACCGGAAAATCTTTGTTTCGACGCCTGTCGCGTCCGCTCGTGCGCTCGCCGGACCTCGCGGTCCCTCAGCGCGCACCAGCTCCAATGCATCCACCTTCCGGCAAACGCCTTGGGTGTTATATGGTCAAGCCTCACGGGCAATTAGTACCGGTTAGCTGAGCGCATTGCTGCGCGTACACACCCGGCCTATCAACCACGTAGTCTTCGTGGGCCCTTCAGGGGAGTCGAGCTCCCAGGGAGATCTGGTCTTGGGGGGGGCTTCCCGCTTAGATGCTTTCAGCGGTTATCCCGTCCGCACATAGCTACCCGGCAGTGCCACTGGCGTGACAACCGGAACACCAGAGGTGCGTCCATCCCGGTCCTC
>JASHPX010000345.1 GCA_030037905.1 Gammaproteobacteria bacterium | reverse complement strand
TCCATGAAGCTGCGCGTGCCGCTCTCGTCGAGCTTGCGGCGGCGATGCGCATGCGCCGCAAATCCCGTGCCCGCCGGAATCAGACGGCCGACGATGACGTTCTCCTTGAGCCCGCGCAGATCATCCTTCAGGCCGCGCACTGCCGCCTCGGTGAGCACACGCGTGGTCTCCTGGAAGGAGGCCGCGGAGATGAACGACTCGGTCGCGAGCGAGGCTTTGGTGATTCCGAGCAGCACGGGCTGCAGGCGCGCCGCCTGCTTGCCGTCGGTCTGGGTGCGATCGTTGATGTCGAGCGCACGCGAGCGGTCCAGCTGCTCGCCGCGCAGCAGGGAGGTCTCACCGGCGGTGACCACCTCCGTCTTGCGCAGCATCTGGCGAATGATCACCTCGATGTGCTTGTCGTTGATCTTCACGCCCTGCAGACGATAGACATCCTGAATCTCGCGCACGAGGTAGTTGGCGAGCGCCTCCACGCCCTGCAGGCGCAGAATGTCGTGCGGGTTCGGCTCACCGTCGGCGATCACCTCGCCGCGCTCCACGGTCTCGCCCTCGAACACGTTGAGCTGGCGCCACTTCGGGATCAGCTCCTCGTATTTGTCCCCGTCGTCGCTGGTGATCACCAGGCGCCGCTTACCCTTGGTCTCCTTGCCGAAGCTCACCGTGCCGGTCTTCTCCGCGAGGATCGCGGGGTCCTTGGGCTTACGGGCCTCGAACAGGTCCGCGACCCGCGGCAGACCGCCGGTGATGTCGCGCGTCTTGGAGGACTCCTGCGGGATGCGCGCGATGATGTCGCCGACCGACACCTTGGCGCCATCCTCCAGATTCACGAGCGCGCCCGGCGGCAGGGTATAGACCGCTGGAATGTTGGTGTTGGCGAAGGTCACCTCCTTGCCCTTGGGGCCGACCAGCTTGATGGTCGGCCGCAGCTCCTTGCCGCCGCGCTGCTTGGAGTCGAGCACCACGGTGCTGGACAGTCCCGTGACCTCGTCGACCTGCGAGGCCACCGTGAGGCCATCGACGAAGTCCTGGAATTTGATGAAGCCCGCGACCTCGGTGACCACGGGATGCGTATGCGGATCCCAGCTGGCCACGATCTGCCCGCCATGTACCCCCGCACCCTCCTTGGCCGTGATGGTCGCACCGTAGGGAATCTTGTAGCGCTCGCGCTCGCGACCGAACTGGTCCACTACGCCCAGCTCCCCCGAGCGCGACACCGCCACGAGGTGTCCCTTCTCGTGCTCCACGGTCTTGATGTGATGAAAGCGCAGAGTGCCCTGGTTGCGAATCTCGACGCTGCTCGCGGCGGCGGCGCGCGAAGCCGCGCCACCGATATGGAATGTGCGCATGGTGAGCTGCGTGCCCGGCTCGCCGATCGACTGGGCGGCGATCACTCCGACCGCCTCCCCGATGTTGACGAGTCGACCGCGAGCCAGATCGCGGCCATAGCACTTGGCACACACCCCGTAGCGGGTGTGGCAGGAGATCGGAGAGCGCACCGTGATCTGATCGACGCCCTCCTGCTCGAGCAGCCGCACCAGCTTTTCGTCGAGCAGCTCGCCGGCCGCCACCAGCACTTCCTCCGTGCCGGGCTTGTGCACGTCGGCAGCGGTCACGCGTCCGAGCACGCGCTCGCCCAGTCCCTCCACGACGTCGCCGCCTTCCACCAGCGGCGCCATCGCCAGTCCGTTGGTCGTGCCACAGTCGTCCTCGGTGACCACCAGGTCCTGCGCGACGTCGACCAGCCGGCGCGTGAGATAGCCCGAATTGGCGGTCTTCAGAGCGGTGTCCGCCAGGCCCTTGCGGGCGCCGTGCGTGGAGATGAAATACTGCAGCACGTTCAGGCCTTCGCGGAAGTTGGCCGTGATCGGCGTCTCGATGATCGAGCCATCGGGCTTGGCCATGAGGCCGCGCATGCCTGCGAGCTGCCGGATCTGCGCCGCCGAGCCGCGCGCGCCCGAGTCGGCCATCATGAAGATCGAGTTGAAGGACTTCTGGCGGTGCTGGGCGCCGCGCGAATCGGTCGCATCCTCACTGCCGAGCTTCTCCATCATCGCCTTGGCGACTTGGTCGTTGGCGCGCGACCAGATGTCCACCACCTTGTTGTAGCGCTCGCCATTGGTCACGAGGCCGGAGGCGTACTGCTCCTGGATTTCCTTGACCTCGCGGTCCGCGGAAGCGACCAGGCGCGTCTTCTGATCGGGAATGACGATGTCGTCGATGCCGAAGGACACCGCCGCGCGCGTCGCGTAATGAAAGCCGGTGTACATCAGCTGGTCGGCGAAGATGACCGTCTCCTTCAGGCCCAGCGCGCGATAACAGGCGTTGATCGCAGCGGAGATGACCTTCTTGGTCATGTCCTGGTTGATCAGGTCGAAGGACAGCCCCTTCGGCAGAATCTCGGACAGCAGCGCGCGACCCACCGTGGTGCTCACCAAGCGCCGCCGCTCGACGAAGCTACCACCATCGTCATCGTCATCGCCGGCGGCGCCGGCCGGCACCGCCGGTCCGCTCGCCAGCTCGCTGACCGCGCCCTCCTCCTCCATGCGGCGCTCGGGATCCTCGTGCCGACCACCGCGGTCAGTCCCTGCCGTGGCGGCGGTCGCCGCACCCGCAGTCGCCCCGACGGCGAGCGTCGCTCCCTCGCGAACGTATTCCTTCAAGCGCACCTTGATGCGTGCCTGCAGATCCACCGCGCGGCTCTCGTAGGCGCGGTGTGCCTCGGCCACGTCACTGAACAGGATGCCCTCCCCGCGGGCGCCGATACGCTCGCGCGTGAGGTAGTACAGCCCCAGCACTACGTCCTGCGAGGGCACGATGATCGGATCGCCGTTGGCGGGGGAGAGGATGTTGTTGGAGGACATCATCAGCGCGCGCGCCTCGAGCTGCGCCTCGAGCGACAGCGGCACGTGCACCGCCATCTGGTCGCCGTCGAAGTCGGCGTTGAACGCCGTGCACACCAGCGGATGCAGCTGGATGGCCTTGCCCTCGATCAGCACCGGCTCGAAGGCCTGGATGCCCAGGCGGTGCAGCGTGGGTGCGCGGTTGAGCAGCACCGGGTGCTCGCGGATCACCTCCTCGAGGATGTCCCAGACCTCCGGTCCTTCACGCTCCACCAGGCGCTTGGCGGCCTTGATGGTGGAGGCCTCACCGCGCAACTGCAGCTTGTGGAAGATGAACGGCTTGAACAGCTCGAGCGCCATCTTCTTCGGCAGCCCGCACTGATGCAGCCGCAGCGTCGGGCCGACGACGATGACGGAACGTCCCGAGTAGTCCACGCGCTTGCCGAGCAGGTTCTGGCGGAAGCGCCCCTGCTTGCCCTTGATCATGTCGGCGAGCGACTTGAGCGGCCGGCGGTTGGTGCCGGTGATCGCGCGCCCGCGCCGGCCGTTGTCCAGCAGCGCATCGACCGCCTCCTGCAGCATGCGCTTCTCGTTGCGCACGATGATGTCGGGGGCGGACAGTTCGAGCAGGCGCCGCAGGCGGTTGTTGCGATTGATGACGCGGCGGTACAGATCGTTCAGGTCCGAGGTCGCAAAGCGCCCCCCGTCCAGCGGCACCAGCGGCCGCAGATCCGGCGGCAGCACCGGCAGCACGGTCATCACCATCCACTCGGGCTTGTTGCCCGAATCGAGGAAGGACTCGATCAGCTTCAGGCGCTTGGAGAGGCGCTTGAGCTTGGTCTCCGAGGCGGTGCTGCCCATCTCCTCGCGCACCTTGGCCAGCTCGGCCTTCAGATCCATGGTGCGCAGCAGCTCGTAGACAGCCTCCGCGCCCATGCGCGCGTCGAACTCGTCTCCATGCTCCTCGATCGCCTCGAGGTACATCTCGTCGGTCAGCAGCTGCCCGCGGGTCAGCGGCGTCATGCCGGGCTCGATCACCACGAACGCCTCGAAGTACAGCACGCGCTCGATCTCGCGCAGCGTCATGTCGAGCATCAGGCCGATACGTGACGGCAGTGACTTCAGGAACCAGATGTGCGCCACGGGGCTGGCCAGCTCGATGTGCCCCATGCGCTCGCGGCGTACCTTGGACTGCGTGACCTCGACGCCGCACTTCTCGCACACCACTCCGCGATGCTTGAGCCGCTTGTACTTGCCGCACAGGCACTCGTAGTCCTTCACTGGACCGAAGATCTTGGCGCAGAACAACCCGTCGCGCTCCGGCTTGAAGGTGCGGTAGTTGATCGTCTCGGGTTTACGTACCTCCCCGTACGACCAGGCGCGGATCATCTCCGGAGAGGCGAGACCGATCTTGATCGAGTCGAAATGCTCGACCGGTGTTTGCTGCTTGAAGAGCTTCAGTAGATCTCTCATGGATTCACCTTGCGGCGTCGCCGCCTTCAGTCCCGCCGGCTCGCTACCGCTCGCTGTCTGCCCGGAAGGTTTGCCCGCTCGCGCGCACTTCAGTCCTGCACTTCAGTCCTGCACTTCAGTCCTGCTCGAGCTCGACGTTGATGCCGAGCGAGCGGATTTCCTTGACCAGCACGTTGAAGGACTCGGGCATGCCCGCCTTCATCTCATGATTGCCGTCGACGATGCTCTTGTACATGGCAGTGCGGCCCACAGTGTCATCGGATTTCACCGTAAGCATTTCCTGCAGCGTGTAGGAAGCCCCGTACGCCTCCAGCGCCCATACCTCCATCTCCCCGAAGCGCTGGCCGCCGAACTGCGCCTTGCCGCCGAGCGGCTGCTGGGTGACCAGGCTGTACGGTCCGGTGGAGCGCGCGTGCATCTTGTCGTCCACCAGGTGGTTGAGCTTGAGCATGTACATGTAGCCGACGGTCACCTGCCGATCGAAGCGCTCGCCGGTGCGGCCGTCGTACAGCCAGGTCTGGCCCGACAGCGGCAGCTCCGCGAGCTCGAGCAATCCCTTGATGTCGCGCTCGCTGGCCCCGTCGAACACCGGGGTGGCCATCGGCACGCCGTCCTTGAGGTTGCTGGCGAGCTCGATGATCTCCGCGTCGGTCAGCTCCTCGAAACGCTCGCGCTGGCCGCCGGAGCGGTTGTAGACGCGCTCGAGCAGCTCGCGCAGCTGCGTCATGCGCGCCTGCTGCTCGACCTGTGCCTGCAGCAGACGCCCGACCTTCAGTCCCACTCCCTTGGCCGCCCAGCCCAGGTGCGTCTCCAGCACCTGCCCGACGTTCATGCGCGAGGGCACCCCCAGCGGGTTCAGAACGATGTCCACCGGAGTGCCGTCCTCCAGGTACGGCATGTCCTCCACCGGTACGATGGTGGAAATCACGCCCTTGTTGCCATGCCGGCCGGCCATCTTGTCGCCCGGCTGGATGCGGCGCTTGACCGCGAGGTACACCTTGACCATCTTCAGCACGCCGGGGGCGAGGTCATCGCCGGCGGTGATCTTGGCGCGCTTCTCCTCCAGGCGTTTCTCGAACGCCTTCTGCTGCGCGGCGAGCCGTTCGGTCGCCGCCTCCAGCTGCGCGTT
>JASHPX010000344.1 GCA_030037905.1 Gammaproteobacteria bacterium | reverse complement strand
CCGCCAAGAAGGATTACTCAGACGAGATCTTGAACACCTGGAGCAGACCCGTTGACCTGCGGTAGCCTCTGGTTTTCCGGAGCGTAGCCGTTCGCGACGGGTGGCTCGAGGCACTCAAGACCCGTCCGCCCATTGGGCGAAGCAAGAGGGGGCCGAAGCCCCCTACAGTAGGCCCTGGGCGAGGCTGACGATCTCGCCGCCGGCGAGATCAGGTGGTTGAGAACTCGGATATCGACGAACTGTAGCGCCTCCCTGTGGAATGGCACGGCCGCGAGTTTCCTCTTGCACCCTGAGGGGCCTCCGGGCTCGTATATAGAACTATGCAGACCACTTTCCCGGGCGCGTTACTCGCCGGCAGCACGGACCCGCCAGGTGTCCCTGGTACCTCCGGGGAGTGGCGGCACTCGACGGGGGCTGGCGGCGCCCGCCTCGAGGCCGAACAGCTGACGCGTGCGCAGAACGGGGACCGGGCGGCCTTTCGGGCGCTGGTGCTGGCCCATCAGGCCGCAGCCTACAGCCTGGCCTGGCGGTTGCTCGGGGTGCGCGAGGACGCGCAGGAGCTCGCGCAGGATGTGTTCATGCTGCTGCATCGATACCTCGCGGACATCACCTCGGCAGCACACCTGCGCTTCTGGCTGCGGCGGACGGTCTGCCATCGCGCGATCGATCGTCTGAGGCGCAGGCCACCGCAACCGCTGGTGTCACTGGAAACCGTTGCCGAACTCGAGGCGCCCGCGACAGGCTCCGATCCGCTGTGGCAGCGGCACCTGCGCCAGTTCACGGCGCAGCTGCCAGTGATGCCGCGCGCGGTGCTGCTGCTGCGCTATCAGGAGGACCTGGATCCAGCCGAGATAGCGCGCACGCTCGAGCTGCCGGTGAACACCGTCAAGAGCCACCTGAAACGCTCCCTCGCTCTGCTGCGCAGTCGTTGCGGCGAGCTGCAGCGTGCGGGAAACGGAGAACGAAGCCCATGAGCCCCCGTAAGAGCACGCGTGCCCTGGAGCGGACGCTGCGAGAGGCGCTGCAGCCGGTGAATCCCGGTGCAGACTTCTACGACCGCGTGATGGCGCGACTGGAAGCCACTGCGGCGGAACGGGACGAGGGGGTCGATCCTCTTGAATCTGCGCTACCCCTTGCCGTGCTGGCTACGCAGCGCCCCGCGCGAAGGGACCTGCCTCGCTGGGCTCCGGTGGCGTTGGTTGCCTGTGTGCTCGCCGGTGCGGGCGTGCTGAGTTGGTACCATGAAGTACTCGCACATCAGCGTGCCATCGTGGCGCGCGAGCAGCTGCTGCAGGCGCTGCGCGTCGCCAGCGCCAGTCTCGATACCGTTCGCGGAGCTCTGACTTCGCAGAGCACGCAATGCGCTGACCATTCAGTGACTCACGCACTCACCAGCTCGACCCGGAGAATCTCATGCGATTCAAATCCATTGTTGTGATGGCCGTGGCGCTGCCGCTGCTGCCGCTGGTGGCTCTGGCCCAGCCAGGGCGGCTGGTGCTGCCGGACTTCTCTTCGCTGGCCAAGAAGGCCACGCAGTCGGTCAACGTCTCACTGGATGCCGCCATGCTCGGCCTGGCCGGCGGGGCTCTCAGCGCCAGTCCCAGCGAGGGCTCCTCCAAGAACCTGCTGAGCGGGCTGCAGGGCATCTATGTGCGCAGCTTCACGTTCGACCGGGACGACGCTTACTCGCGGGCCGACGTCGATGCCGTCAGGGCGCAGCTGGTGGCGCCGGCGTGGGTGCCGCTCGTGTCGGCGCATGATCGACAGCAGCACAGCGATGTGGATGTCTACGTCCGCAGGAACGGGGATCGGACCGAGGGTTTGGCGATCATCACTACCGAACCGCGCGAGTTCACCATCGTGAACCTCGTCGGATCGGTCGATCTCGCGAAACTGGCAGCTCTGCAGGGCCGATTCGGCATCCCGGTGGTCGGCGTACCGACGCCACCGCGGCCACCAGTCCCGCCGACACCACCACCGGTGGTGTCGCCACCGCCGCCAGCACCTCCTGCACCGGCACCTTAGTCAGATAGGTTTAGCCCCAAGGAGGTCACACCCTGAGGCCCTCTGACCCTGTGGGTCCAAGCGCAGCCAGGTCGTGCCGCCCGGAATGTCACCTGCTGTCGGGGGAGTACCCCTTGCGACCGCAGGACTTCGTGCAATTGACGCTTCGGGTTCGTATCGTGCGACAGGCACAGAGTCGCTATTGTGTCGCTGGCCGCGGTGATGTCGAAGACATCATCTTCACGGGCGAAACCGCTGCCCGAGTCACCGAGCGAGGAGACGATCATTGAGGACCGGCCGTGCGATAATCAACTCGGCATATGGATATTCTGGAAAAGCCGCAGGCGCAGAAGGGTTCGTTCGTGCCAGACATGACCTGGACCCAGCAAGTTCCGCAGAGCAAGCGATTGAACTGCCTTGCAGTGGCCGAGGAGGTGTTTACTCAGGCGGAACGGAAGCTGGTGCAAGTCGAGAGCGCCGGCCTCGACCGGGCAGATATCCGCGTCGCGGCGTTCATGCCGCGGCTGCCGAACATAGACGTGGACCGTGGCTCCCGACGGTACGCCAGCTATATGGGGAAGCAGTTTCGGCGGTACGGCCTGGATTTTCGCGTCGAGGAAGCGTACAGCGCCGACGCCCTCGAACTGTTGTTGATGGGTGCTCAAGTTCACGACAAGATCTACGGGACGTTTATCTTCTTCCCGGCGCCGTTCGGCAAGACCGAGGATTATTTTCTGCGGCGAGTGAGGCCCGAGAAGGATATCGAAGGGCTCACGGTCGAGAACACCGGCCGCATGGCACTGAACATCAAGACAGTCGACGAAGAAGAGAAGTACGAAGGCGTCGTGCCCTGCACGGCAAAGGCGATCCTCACTCTGCTGCACCAGCACGTGGAGATCAAGAACATGTTTCCGCACGCTGCCCA
>JASHPX010000343.1 GCA_030037905.1 Gammaproteobacteria bacterium | reverse complement strand
AGCAGGCCGCCGCGAAGGCTGCGGCTGAGCATGCCGAGCAGGCCGCCGCTGCCAAGGCAGCCGCCGAGCAGACGGCGGAGCGCCTGGCGCAGGAGAAAGCGGCGGCCAGGGCCGCGGCGCAGCAGCAGGCCGAAGCGCAGCGCAGAGCCGAGCAGGCCGAGGCGGCGCACCAGGCGAAACTCGCCGCCGAGCGCAAGGCGAAGGAGCAGGCCGAGGAAAAGGCCAAGCAGGAGGCGGCTCTCGAGGCACAGCAGCTGCAGCAGCAGCTGAAAGCCGAGCAGGCGCAGCGGGCTCAGCAGCAGCAGCGCGTCGCGGACCTGCAACAGCAGCTGCAGGCCGAGGAGCGGCAGGATGCGCTCGAGCAGGGACCTGAAGAGACGGACTATGTGAACGCCATCGAGGCACGCATCGAACGCAACTGGAACCGTCCGGCCAGCGCGCAGCCGGGGCTGAAATGCATCGTGCACCTCACGCAGATTCCCGGTGGAGACATCACCCACGTAGACGTCGAGAGTTGCAATGGGGATGAGGCCGTGCGCCAATCGGTCGAGACTGCCGCTTATCGCGCCTCGCCGCTACCGGCACCGCCCGATCCCTCATTGTTTGATCCCAACATCACTGTTACCTTCGCACCCGACCAATGAATCCGACTCCCAATCGACACACGATGCCATGGCTCAGGGGCGGCGCGCGCGCTGTGCGCAGGCTGGCGGCGGCGCCCTCGCTGCTGCTGGCGGTAGCTCTGCTGCTGGGATCAGTGCCGCTGCTCGCCCCCGGGGTGGCGCGCGCGGACCTGCAGGTGCTGATCACCCGGGGCGTGAGCAACCCGATCCCCATTGCGGTGGTGCCGTTTGCGCAGACCCCTGCGGACGGTGGTTTCGACGTCGCCGCAGTGGTACAGCACGACCTGCAGAGCAGCGGCCGCTTCCGCCCGATGGCGCGGCAGGACATGCGCGCCACCCCGAGCACCGCGGCCCAGGTGCAGGTGGCGGACTGGCGAGCAGCGGGCAACGATTACGTGCTCGTTGGACGCATGAGCTCTCCCTCCGCCGGGGTGCTCGACGTCGACTGCGATCTGATCAACACCGCCACCGGTCAGCCCGTGGGCAGCAAGCGTTTCGTTGCGAACGTATCGAGCCTGCGCAACGCCGCTCACCAGGTCAGCGATTTCGTCTACCAGCAGATCCTCGGGGTGCGCGGGGCCTTTGCCACACGCATCGCCTACGTGTCGCTGACGGGTGCGCCGCCCATGCAGCGCTACCAACTCATCGTCGCAGATGCCGACGGCGAGAATCCGCACGTCATTTTCGACTCTCCGCGACCCATCATGTCGCCCGCCTGGTCGGCCGACGGCCAGTGGATCGCCTACGTATCGTTCGAGAACCGGCTCTCCGCGGTGTACGTGCAGCGCCTGAGCACGGGCGAGCGGCGCCTGGTGTCTGCGCGCGCGGGCGTGAACGATGCGCCGGCCTTTTCCCCGGACGGCAAGCAGCTCGCGCTGACGCTCTCGGGCAGCGGTGGCAATCTGGACATCTGGCTGCTCGATCTCGCCACACAGCAGCTGACGCGGCTGACGGACGATCCGTCGATCGACACCGAGCCGGCATGGAGTCCCGACGGGCAGAGCATTTATTTCACTTCCGACCGCGCCGGCGGGCCCCAGATCTACAAGCTCGACGTTGCCAACCCCGCGCGCGTCGAGCGCATCACCTTCGGCTCGAGCTACGACGCGCACCCGGTCGTCTCCCCCGATGGCAAGCGCATCGCTTTCATCACGCTGGACGGCAATAATTACCGCATCGCCGTGCAGGACCTGGCCTCGGGCACGGTGACGGTGCTATCCCATGGTCACCTGGACCAATCACCGAGCTTTGCGCCCAACGGCGCGACCATCATCTACACCTCCCGGGACGGGGACATGGACTCGCTGCAGACGGTGTCGGTCGACGGGTTGGTGACGCAGCACCTGTCGGATCAGGGCGGAGTGCGCGAGCCGGTCTGGGGCCCCTTTACCAATTGACCCCTTTACCAATCAACGAGACAGCTGCCGCGACAGGGCGGCGACAACTGGAGTCATAACATGCACAAATCCGTTCTCGTATGGATCGCGGTACTGAGCGTGGCGCTCGTGGCCGGCTGCAGTCACAGAACGCGTCCGACTCCGGCGAGCGCCAACAGCGCAGTGCCGAGTCAACCCTCCTCGCAGACCGCCGGCGCCGGCGAGAACAGCGCGGAGCAGGCCGCCGTTGCCAACGGCACCGCTCCCGGAGTACAGGGTCCGACGGCCCCGCAGCTGCAGCAGCGCACCATCTACTTCGACTTCGACAGCAGCGAGATCAAGCCCGAATACAACGACACCATCGCCGCGCATGCGCGCTACCTCGTCGCCAATCCGAACATCCGCGTGCGTCTGGAGGGCAATACGGACGAGCGCGGCTCGCGCGAGTACAATATCGGGCTGGGTGAGCGCCGTGCTCAGGCGGTGCGGCAGGCTCTGATGCTGCAAGGGGTCGCCGACTCGCAGATCACCACCGTGAGCTACGGCGAGGAGCGCCCCGCCGTGACCGGTCACAATGAGGCGGCCTGGGCGAAGAACCGGCGTGTGGACATCGTCTACCTGAACTGAGCGCCGGCTGACAGCATCGAGGTATCCCCATGGCGCTGCCGATCCGTCGTCCCGAGCGAAGCTGGATTGCGCTGCTGGCGTGCCTGCCAGTCGCGGCGGCGCCGTTGGTCCTCATCGGCTGCGAAACCGCGCCGCCGCAGCCCGATCCGACGCTGGTGCGGCTCAATGATCTGGACCAACGGCTCACTCGCGTGGAGCGGGTGGTCAGTAATCAAAGCCTGGTGCAGCTGTCACAGCACCTCGATGAGCTGGACATGGAGCTGCGTGAGCTGCGTGGCGAGGTCGAGGAGGTGCAGAACGGTAACGACGAGCTGACCAAGCAGCAGCGTGATTTTTACACCGATCTGGACAAGCGCGTGGCGGCGCTGGAGGCCGCGGCCAGGGCGGGCGGCGGCGCGGCGAACGCTCCCGCGGGCGCCGGGGCGGCCGGAGGCGCTACGACTTCCGGAGGCACGGGCACTGCCGGGAGCACTGGCACTGCCGGTGGCACTGCCGGTGGCACTGGGACTGCGGCGGGTGGTCCGGCCGGAGCTGCTGCAACCGTCGGCGCTGGGGCGGCGGGGGCTGCTGCACCGGGTGCGGTTGCCAGCAGTAGCCTCGGCCAGGGCGCCGGCGGTGATCAGGCCGCCTACGAGAGCGCCTTCAATACGCTCAAGTCCGCCAACTACGGCGCCGCGGTCACGCAGTTCAAGGATTTCCTGCGCCTCTATCCGCACAGCGAGCTGGCCGACAACGCGCAGTACTGGCTCGGTGAAGCCTACTACGTGCAGCGGGACTACGATGATGCCGCCGCGGCGTTTCGCGCGGTCGGCCAGAATTATCCGCAGTCGCGCAAGGCTCCCGATGCGCTCCTGAAGCTCGGGTATACCCAGTACGATCAGCAGAAGCTCGGTGACGCGCGCGCCACTCTCGAGCAGGTTGTCCAGATGTTCCCGATGAGCGATGCCGCCAAGCTCGCCAGGCAGCGTCTGGCGCAGATGCCGCAGGGCACGCCCTAGCCCCTGCGCGCCGCGGCCCGATTCCAGGGCCGGTGGCAGAGGATGGCAACGATGAGCAGCGCGAGCACGCGCCTGAAGCTGGCGGAGATCTTCTACTCACTGCAGGGCGAGGCCGACAGCGTCGGTATCCCCACGGTGTTCGTGCGCCTGACGGGCTGCCCGCTGCGCTGCCAGTACTGCGACACGACCTATGCGTTTCACGGCGGACAATGGTGGGATCTGCGCGCGATTCTCGAGCGGGTCGCTGCCTACCGCGCAACGCACGTGTGTGTGACCGGCGGTGAGCCGCTGGCGCAACCGGGCTGTCTTGCGCTGCTCGCGGCGCTCGCCGACGCCGGCTACCGTGTCTCGCTCGAGACCAGCGGCGCGATGCCGATCGAGGCGGTGGACCCGCGCGTCATTCGCGTGGTGGACGTCAAGACGCCGGGCTCGGGCGAGGAGGGGCGCAACCGCTACGAGCAGCTGGCATTGCTGCGGCCCGAGGAGCAGATCAAGTTCGTGCTCTGCGACCGTGCTGACTATGAATGGGGGCGCGAGAAGCTCGCCTCGCTGCAGCTGGCACGACACTGCCAGGTGCTGTTCTCTCCGAGCCATGAGCAGCTGCCGGCGCGAGAGCTCGCCGATTGGATTCTCGAGGACCGCCTGCCGGTGCGCTTTCAGATCCAGTTGCACAAGTACCTGTGGGGCGATGTGCCGGGCCGCTGAGTGATGACCGCGCGCAACGTCGCTGCGCCGACCGCAGCCAGAAACGCGGACACGAAGGTGGACACGAAGGTGGACACGAGCGCCGGGGGGGCCAGCAGGACGCAGTCTGCGGTGGTGCTGCTCTCGGGCGGACTGGATTCGGCTACGGCACTGGCGATCGCGCGCTCGCAGGGTTGGCGGTGCCATGCACTGTCGGTCTCGTATGGCCAACGCCACGTCGCCGAGCTCGACGCGGCGGCGCGCGTCGCGGCAGCCGGTGGCGCCTGCGAGCATCGCGTGATGCACGTGGACCTGGCCCGTATCGGCGGCTCAGCGCTGACGGATCCTGATCTCGCGGTGCCCGAGATCGCGACCCGCGGGATTCCAATTACCTACGTCCCGGCACGTAACACCCTGCTGCTGGCGCTGGCGCTCGGCTGGGCGGAAGTGCTGGGGGCGCCCCGGCTGGTGATCGGTGTCAACGTGCTCGACTCCTCGGGCTACCCGGATTGCCGCCCCGAGTTCGTGCGCGCCTTCGAGGCGCTGGCGCGCGTGGCTACCAAGGCCGGCGTCGAGGGCGCGCAGTTCGAGGTCTACGCACCGCTCATCGCGATGAGCAAGGCGCAGATCATTCGCACCGGACTCGCTCTAGGGGTCGACTACAGCCTGACCGTCTCCTGCTATCAGGCCGACGCCGACGGTCGCGCGTGCGGACGCTGTGACGCGTGCCGGCTGCGGCGCGATGGCTTCGCCGCCGCGGCAATAGCCGATCCCACACACTATCGCTGAGGCGGTGATGCCCGGAGCGGTGGTGTGCGGGGGCGGTGATGCCCGGGGTTGCGCGGCCGCCGCGCCGATATAGCCGATGCCGGCCTGCAGGCTTTTGGTTATCATGCGCGGCCCGGCGGTCGGGCCGGGCAGCGCCTCGCCGAGGGCCAGCGGGTCGGTAGCTCAGTCGGTAGAGCAGCGCCCTTTTAAGGCGTTGGTCGTGGGTTCGATCCCCACCCGACCCACCACTTAAGCGCTTGATTCCACGTGGAACATTTCACTTCCCACGCGTCGCAGTGCGCCGCGCTATGTGCGCCCGCTGTGCCACCTTTTCCGCCGCTGCGGCCAGATGCTGAGGTGCCAGATGGGCATAACGCAGCGCCATGCTGTAGCTGCTCCA
>JASHPX010000342.1 GCA_030037905.1 Gammaproteobacteria bacterium | reverse complement strand
ACGCTGATCGAGGAGCCGCCTGACGAGCAGGTGGACCGGCTGGATAAGATCCGGCTGCTGCCGGGCGTGCTGGCGGCGCTGGCGCGGCTGCGCGAGGCGCACTATCGGCTCGTCATGGTCAGCAACCAGGACGGCCTCGGCACCGCAGGCTACACGCACGCGAGTTTCGCGCAGGTGCAGGACTTCCTGCTGGCGCTGTTCGCCTCGCAGGGTGTCAGCTTCGATGCAGTATTCATCTGCCCGCACTTCGCGCGCGATCGCTGCGGCTGCCGCAAGCCACTGACGGGCATGGTGAGCGAGTATCTGACCCTGCACCCGATGGACGCGGCCCGCAGCGCCGTGATCGGCGATCGCGACAGCGACCTCGAATTCGCGCGCAACCTCGGCATCCGCGGCCTGCGTGTCGGCGACTGGGCGCAGATCGCGCATGAGCTGCTCGCGCGGCGCGCCCGTGTCGAGCGCCGCACCCGCGAAACCGACATCAGCGTGGCACTCGAGCTCGACAGCGGCGCCCCGAGTCAGATCCGCAGCGGCATCGGGTTCTTCGACCACATGCTCGAGCAGCTGGCCAAGCATGCAGGATTTCAGCTGACGCTCGAGTGCCGTGGCGATCTGCACATCGATGAGCATCACACGGTGGAAGACTGTGCGCTGGCACTCGGAGAGGCACTGCGCCGAGCACTCGGCGACAAGAGCGGCATCGGCCGTTACGGATTCCTGCTGGCCATGGATGAGAGCGAGGCGCAGGTGGCCATCGATCTGTCGGGTCGCGCGTATTTTCAGTTCGAGGGCAGATTCGGCCGCGAGCAGATCGGCGCGCTACCCACCGAGCTCGTGCCGCACTTCTTCCGCTCGCTTGCCGACAGCCTGGGCGCGGCCCTGCACCTGGCGGTGCGCGGCGAGAATACCCATCACATGGTCGAGGCCTGCTTCAAGGGCGTCGGCCGGGCACTGCGCCCGGCGCTGCGCCGCGAGGGCACCGATCTGCCCAGCACCAAGGGCACGCTATGAGCGCGCCCCGCAACGTGCCCCGGAGCGTGCCCCGCAGCGTGCGAGCCCCGCTCGACGTGGCCATCATCGACAGCGGCGGCGCGAACCTCGCATCGCTGAGCTACGCACTGGAGCGCCTGGGCGCTCGCACGCACGTGAGCCGCGAGCCTGCGGCGATCGCCGCTGCACCGCGCGTACTGCTGCCCGGTGTGGGTGCCGCAGCCGATGCGATGCGCCGGCTGCGGGCCACGGGCCTGGACGAGCTGATCCCGCGACTGCGCGTCCCGCTGCTGGGTATCTGCCTGGGGATGCAGCTGCTGTTCGAGCACTCCGCCGAGGGCGACACGAGCTGCCTGGGGGTGCTGCCAGGACGCGTGGAGCGCCTGGCGCCTGCGCCGGGCATGCCGGTGCCCCACATGGGCTGGAACACCCTCGAGCCTGTCGCGGCCGACCCCCTGTTGAAGGATCTGCCGGTCAACGCCTATGCGTACTTCGTGCACAGCTATGCCGCCCGGGTCGGCGAGACGACGGTCGCGGCCGTGCAATACGGCCAGCCGCTCGCCGCCGTCGTGCGCCGGGCAAACTTCTGGGGTGTGCAGTTCCATCCCGAGCGCTCGGCCGCCACGGGGGCGCGGTTGCTGCAGAACTTCCTCGCCCTCGCGGCGGATGGCTCCGCCGCGAGCACCTGAAACCACGCGGGCCGTTTGCAGCCATGCTGCTGATCCCATCGATCGACCTGCGCGGCGGCCGCTGCGTACGTCTGCTGCAGGGGAATTTCACCGCCGAGACGCGCTACGAGCTCGAGCCGCACGAGTTGCTCGCGCGCTATCGGCAGCTCGGGGCAAGCTGGTTGCACCTCGTCGATCTGGACGCCGCCCGGGATGGGACATTGATCAATCGCAGCCTCATCCATCGCCTGGCCGGCCAGCGCGCGGTGCAGCTGCAGGTCGGCGGCGGCGTGCGCGACAGCGCCGCGATCGAGCAGCTGCTCGCTCATGGCATCGCGCGCGTAGTGATCGGCAGCGCGGCGATCGAGCAACCTCGGGAAGTCGCCGGCTGGCTCGAGCGCTACGGCGTCGAGCGCGTGTGCCTCGCCTTCGACGTGCGCCACGACGCGCAGGGTATCCCGCGCGTGCGCACGCGCGGCTGGCAGCGCGACAGCGCGTTGTCACTCTGGGATGCCATGAGCGCCTACGACGGCTCGGGCCTCAGGCACGTGCTGTGCACCGACATCGAACGCGACGGCGCGCTCGCCGGCCCGAACCTGGCGCTGTACGAGGAGGCGCTGGCGCGCTTCCCGAGCATCGCGTGGCAGGCCTCTGGAGGCATCGCCGGCGGCGCGGATCTGTCCGCGCTGGCAGAGCGCGGGCTGCCCGCCGCGATCAGCGGCAAAGCCCTGCTCGAGGAACGCATCAGCCGTGAGGAGCTGCGAGCATTCTTGCCAAACGCATAATCCCCTGCCTCGATGTGCGCGCCGGCCAGGTGGTCAAGGGAGTGCGCTTCCGTGAGCACCGCGTCGTGGGCGACATCCTCGAGCTGGCGGAGCGCTACCGCGACGAGGGCGCCGATGAGCTGGTGTTCTATGACATCACCGCGAGCCCCGAGGGTCGCTCGGTCGATCGCGGCTGGGTCGCGCGCGTCGCGCGCCTGCTGGATATCCCCTTCTGCGTCGCCGGCGGCATTCGCTGCGTCGCGGACGCCGAGGCGATTCTCAACGCCGGAGCCGAGAAGATCTCGGTGAATTCTCCGGCGCTCGCCGATCCCGAGCTGATCAATCGGCTCGCGGAACGTTTCGGCGCGCAATGCGTCGTGGTGGGCATCGACAGTCAGAGCACCCCCGAGGGGTATCGGGTCTATCAATACACCGGTGATCCGACCCGCAGCCGCGACAGCCGCCGCGACACGCTCGCCTGGGTACGCGAGGTCCAGCAGCGCGGCGCCGGCGAGATCGTCCTCAACTGCATGGCCTCCGACGGTACGCGCCACGGCTACGACATCGAGCAGTTGCGCCGCGTGCGTGCGCTGTGTGAAGTACCGCTCGTAGCCTCGGGGGGAGCCGGCGTCCCGGCGCATTTCCATGCGGTATTCAATGAGGCGCAGGTAGACGCGGCACTCGCCGCCAGCGTGTTTCACGGCGGCACGATCGCCATACCTGCATTGAAGCAATCGCTCGCCGAGGCGGGCATCGAGGTGCGCCGATGACACCGGAGAACACGCAGCTGCCCGCGCGCGTGGCTTGGGAGAAGGTCGGCGGACTGCTGCCGGTGATCGTGCAGCATGCGGTATCGGGCGCGGTGCTGATGCTCGGATTCATGAATCGCGAGGCCCTGGAAGCGACTCTCGCGCGGCGGCACGTGGTGTTCTTCAGCCGCACGCGTGGCCGCCTCTGGGAGAAGGGTGAAACCTCCGGGCATTACCTGACGGTGGTGAGTCTGCATCTGGATTGCGACGCGGACACCCTGCTGGTAACCGCGCAGCCGGCCGGACCCGTATGTCACACGGGCACGGCCACGTGCTTTGGCGACGAGCCCTTGTCGGGCGCACAGCGGCTGGCGTTCCTGCAAACCCTGCAGGACATCATCAGTCAGCGCATCGCCGAGCAGCCGCAGGGCAGCTACACCGCGCGCCTGCACGCCGCCGGGATGCAACGCGTAGCGCAGAAGGTCGGAGAGGAAGGCGTCGAGGTGGCGCTCGCGGCGGTGACGGGCAGTGACGAATCGTTGCTCGGGGAGTGCGCCGACCTCATCTATCACCTGCTGGTGCTGCTGCGGGAGCGCTCACTGGATCTGAGCGCCGTCGTGCATACGTTGCAGCGACGGCACGCTGCGCCGCCGGCCGCTGCACCCTCGAGAGTAAGCGAAGAATGAGCGGCTGCGCGGCAGAGCCTCGCGCAGCCGCAGTGTTCCACTCAGGTGGTGGTGTGGCTCTGGCGCATGAAGCCCATCACCATGCCACTGAGGGTGCTGCCCGTCATGATGAAGGTGCAACCCAGGATCAGCAGCGCCGCCAGCGTCAGTATCGGTGGGCGTGCGCCGGCAACCGACAGGATCCCGAGCACGATCGCTGTCAGTCCGGTGAGCAACTGCAGCCCCGCCGAACCGGATGCCATCTCCCCGGCGAGCATCTCGGTCCCCGAGCGGGCCGTCATACGCCGGGCTGTCGACTGCAGCGCGAACAGATGGCGCACCGAGCTGCTGCTCAGTACCAACGCTGCACCGTAGGCGATCACCGCGATCGAGGTGAGCGGGGCTGCGGCAACCCCGACCAACGCGAGCACACCGAGCACGATGCCACCAATGCCCGCCAGGAACATCACCGAGAGACCCGGATCTCCCGATTCGGCGGCTGGCACGACCGGCATGACGACCGCGTACTCCGACAGCAGCGTGCCACCCTGGATCAGCATTGCTGCGCCGAAGACGATGACTGCAATACCGGCCATGAGCTCATTGTGAAAACCGGTCAGGCCGACGATCGCGATGACGGCTGCCGCGATGCCTCCGATCGCGTCGATCACGCCACCATACGCCGTCGCACTCCCGGTGGACCTCGTATCCACATATGTCGTATTCATGAACAGCTCCTCCAAACTACGAGCGCACAGCACTCGCTACGCGCAGTAGAGGGCCGCGGTGGTCGCAGGGTTCCCCGCCGCAGGCCCCGCGCAGCCTTTATCAGCCGTGTCCCACACGCATTTGTAGGAGGTCGGCGGCGGCGGCCGACCGAAGATAGTTCAGGCGAGAACTAGCCGGGAACCACACGGGAACCACACGCCGTGCCGCGACACAGCGATGTCGATGTTCCAGACATTGCCTCAGAGCATGTCTCAGAGCAGGAGCTCGGCAGCGGGCTCGCGCAGGTTGTAGCGCGAGCTCATGCTGTGACCGTAGGCGCCGACGTTCGCGATCAGCAGCACGTCTCCCGGAACGGTGCGCGGCAGCAGGCGGTCGTGGCCGAGAAAGTCCGCGCTCTCGCAGATCGGGCCGACGACGTTGGCGCTGTACGTGGCAGGTTCATCCAGTCGCGTCAGATTGACGATCTCGTGCCAGGCCCCGTAGAGCGCCGGACGAATCAGCGAGTTCATGCCGGTGGCGACACCGACGTAATGCACATCGTCCTTGGCCTTGGTCTGCGTAACGCGCGCCAGCAGCACGCCCGCTTGCGCCACCAGGAAGCGCCCGGGCTCGATCCACAGGGCGATCCCGGCACGGTGGCGGCCCGCGCTCTGACGGGCCGCGGACAGCACCGTATCGAGCTCGCTCAGATCCAATCCCGGCTGCCCGGGACCGTCCGGCACGCCGAGCCCTCCCCCCACGTCGACGACGCGCAGCTGCGGAAACAGCTGTGCGAGCGCGAGCAGCCGGGTCGCAACGTTCGACCAATTGTCCACGTCCAGCACACCGCTGCCGGCGTGCGCGTGTAGACCGACGATGCGGATCGCGTGTCGCGCGGCAAGCTCGGCGAGCATCTGCGTCTGCTCGATCGGCATGCCGAACTTGGCATGCGTACCGGCAGTGCGTACGTGGTGATGATGGCCGCGGCCGGCGCCGGTATCGATGCGCGCGAATACGTCCCGGCCGCGAAACAGCTCGCCCCACTGCTCCAGCACGAACAGGTTATCGATGGTCAGCGGGATGCCCTGCTCCATCGCCCACGCATACTCATCGCGCGCGGCGAAGTTCGGAGTGAACAGGATCAGCTCGCGCGACAACTGCGGCACGCTCTCGAGCAGCCGCTCGACCTCCCCGCGCGACACGCACTCGAAGCCGAGCCCCTCGCCGGCGAGCAGCCGCAGCAGCGCGGGATGAGGATTGGCCTTCATCGAATACAACACCCGGTCCACGGACTTCAGGGTATGTAGCCCCGCCGCCGCCTGCCGCACGGTGTCGCGGTCATACACATAGGCACAGTCGTGCTCGGCGGCGAGCGCGAGCAGCGCCGCGCGCCGTTTCTGCCACCACGGCGCTGGCTGCAGCGCCGCGCTCGCCGCAGGTGCGGCGAACAGTTGCTGCCAGCTCGGGCCGAGGATGGCGTCGCCGCGCACCGGCTGGATCAGCCGCTCATGCAGCTCCTGCACGAGCCGCTCGCCCTGATCCTCATCGACCACGAAGGTGAAGTTCAGGTCGTTGGCCGCCTGGCTGACGAGGTAGATGCGCTGATCGGCGAACAGCTCGAAGGCTTCACCGAGGCGATGCAGGATGGCGCGAATGTTTCTGCCGACCAGGCTCACCGAGGCGCATGGCCCGATGACCTGCGTGCGGCACAGCTGGCTCAATTCCTCCACCAGTCGCTGCACCAGCAGCGGATCGAGCGCATTCGCGGCCGGATCCAGCGAGACGGTCACATTGGTCTCCGAAGTGGACACCAGATCGACCGACATGCCGTGGCGCTTGAAGACCTGGAAGGCGTCGGCCAGAAAGCCCGCCTCGTGCCACATGCCCGGGCTGTCGAGGGACACCAAGGTGACGCCCTTTTTTATGCATACGGCCTTGACCTGCGCGGTGCCATCACCGCCGTCGGCGCTGATGTGGGTGCCGGGAAGCCCGGGATGCTGCGTGGCGTACACGGCGATCGGGATCTGCTGGGATTTGGCCGGCAGAATGCAGCGCGGATGCAGTACCTTGGCGCCGCTGCTGGCCACCTCCTGCGCCTCGTCATAATGCAGCGAGCGCAGCAGCCGCGCCTGCGGCGTGGCGCGCGGGTTGGCGCTGAACATACCGGGCACGTCCGTCCAGATCTCCAGCTGCCGCGCCTGCAGCTTCGCGGCGAAATACGCCGCCGAGGTATCCGAGCCGCCGCGCCCGAGCAGCACCGTATCGCCGCCCACGGAACCGGCGATGAAACCCTGCGTGACGATCACGCCGGGAAGCGTGGCGAGCTGGCGCTGCAGCTGCGGATCGGGACCGAACGCGCAGGTCGCCGACAGGAAGCTTGCGCGGCCGGGACCGTCCAGGCGCTGCTCGGCCGTGAGGCCGGTACGCGCATCCCACCAGTGCGCATCGATGCCGCGCGACTGCAGGAAGCGCGCGCCGATTTCGGTGGCCATCAGCTCCCCGGTCGCCAGCAGACGCGCGCGCGTGCGATCGCTGATCTCATTCATCAGGGCGATGCCACTGGTCATCTGCCGCAGCACCGAGAAGTAGCGCTGCAGCTCGGCGCTCACGCCTACGCCGAGCTCATCGGCAAGCTCGCGATGGCGCTGCTCGATCGTCGCGAGCAGCGGTTCATGGGCTGACGCCAGCGCCGCGACCAGCAGCTTCTCGAGCCGGTCGGTAATGCCGCTGATCGCCGAGTGCACGACGAGCACGCGTGCGCCGCCGGTGAGCCGCGCCTTCACTACCGCGGCGATGTTGAACCAGTTGTCGCGCGTGGAGACGCTCGTGCCGCCGAACTTGAGCACGAGCCAGGAGTGCGCGCTAGAGACCATGGCTTACCCGTGTAATCTGAGCCGGGGCCCGCCAGCGGGGGCGCCGGTTGCACTTGAGACGAGCTTCAGAGGTCGTCTTCGAAGATATCGCGCAGTTCTTTTTCCAGCTTGCGCTCCGCAAGCACCTCTTCGAGCCGGCTCCAGGCCGCCTTGCCGCGCTTGCCCTGCGCCCGTGCACGCTTGTCGACGCGGGCCAGCAGCCCGTCGTAATCGGTGCTGTCCTCCGACTCGACCAGAAACTCCTCGTCGAGGTCAAAGCGCTCGTTGTCGCGTTCAGACATCGCTAAAAATCCAGCAAAAACAACGGATTGCCCGTCAAGGCCGCCACCGCAAGCAGCGCACTATAGCTGATTTGCGCGCGCCTTCACCACAGGGTGAGGACGCTGTGGGCCCTGCGGTGGCGGGAGCTGCCGCCTCACCTCTCGAATAGGTAGACCGCTTGACCCGGCCCGACGTTCAACAGGCTCGCG
>JASHPX010000341.1 GCA_030037905.1 Gammaproteobacteria bacterium | reverse complement strand
GAGCAGATCACCGATGTTGTCGCCGGACATCGAGGCGTACGTCTCGCTCGTGGTCTTGCCGGCCGCCGGCGTCGAGGGGGTCGAGGGGGTACATACATCGCCAGCCGGATTGATATCACTGATATCGGTGTAGCTGCCCTGACCGTCGGGGACGTAAATCGAGCCGAGCAGGCTGGTGGGGTCCGTAGTGATCGTCGGCCCAACCACACCCGAACCGCTTGCGCTTTCCTCGACCTCCGTAATCGTGATGCCGTTGGTCTGCCCCGAGACCGCCTCCAGCGCGCCCGGGGTAGAAGGCCCATAGGCCGAACCGTGCCCGTTCTGACTCATCGCGAAGTGCTGTGCGTAGTTCCACAGTGCCGTCACGGTGTTGCCGTCGAAGTAGCCCATCACTATGGCGGCCGTGTCGTAGGTGCCGGCACCCGCTGTCCCGCTGCTGCCGGTGTACTTTGGAAATAGATTCATGTCGCCGCCATCGAAAGCCTGCTGCTCGGGCATGTAGTCGTGATTCTGGTCGGTCGTGGAGGCCTGGGTCCGGTCCAGTCGAAACGGATTGGACGCCCCGCTCGGGCAAGTCGGAGGCACGGTCGCCGGCGCGGTCGCCGGCAAACAAGTAGCCGGAGGAGTCGGGCTGTAGGTCCCGGTGCCGTTGGCCTGATCGAGATTCGGGTTGTCGTAGAGCAGATTCCCCTGGAGCAGATTGTTCACTTGCGGCGTGAACGGTGCGGGATAGAACGGCGGCTCCCCCGGCACGTTGGCGGCTTTCGGATAAGTTCCGAAGTAATGGTCAAACGAGACGTTCTCGTCATAGATCACCACCAGGTGCTTGATCGGCGTGGCCGTGCGGTAAGCCTCGGCGGCGTCGTGGCGGCCCGGTGCGAATGACGAGTCCGCGGTCCTCTCATCGGCCGCGAACGCGGCAAACGCCGGCGCGAACGCCGGGGCGATGAGGTTCGCGGTCATGGCAGCCAGGCCGACGAGCGCGGGCCATCGTCCGGAAGTTAATCGCATATGCCATCTCCCTTTTTTGAGCACGCTTTTGCAGAGCGCGCCGGCGCACGCGGCGTACCGCGGGTGAATTGCCGGTTCGCCGTCGGCGTGGTCTCCCGGCGCGCCGCGTCAATCTAGGGAGGAAAATTGATGGACAGATGTCATTACGATGACAGAAATCTGACCGCGGGCGTGGCAGTCCGGGGGCGTGGTGGTCCGGGGGCGTGACGGCGCTCGCGCGCAGCGCAGAACGCGGCGCAGACCGTCTCGTTGCGATCTACACTACGGCATTCAGTGCCTGTGCCACCGGCGTGCGCGCGGCGCGCAGCGCCGGGAACAGCCCACCGATCAAGCCGATCACGCAGGCCCAGATGACGCCGAGCGCGACCAGTTCCGGCGTCACCGCCATCGCGTAGGAGATCGGCGCCGGCTGCGCTCCGCCCATCATGCTCGACACGTGGCCATCGAACAGCGCCCAAGCACACAGTGCGCCTAGAAGCGCTCCAACGACCGATAGCAGCAGCGCCTCGGAGAGCACCGAGACCACGACGCTGCCGGAGCTGAAGCCGATCGCACGCAGCGTTGCGATCTCGAGCCCGCGGGCACTCACGGCGGCGTACAGGCTGTTGAGAGCTCCGAACAGGGCTCCCGCGGCCATCATGCCGCCGATGAAGTATGCGATCACCTTGAGGAGTGTGTACAGCGCGCGTGATTGCGCGACCCGATACGCCGACTCGAGAAGTGCGGTGACGTGCAGTGTCGGATCCGCAGCAAGCGCACTCTTCAGGCGCTGGAATGAGCCCGGACCTGCGAGTCGCACCGTGACGCTGTTGTACCAGTTGCGCTGTAGCGCGGACGCCAACGTCTGCGCGTCGGTCTCGACCTCCGAGTCGAGCAGGTTCGGCTGCGAGCTCGAGAAGGTACCCACCACGACCCAGTCGCCGTTCTCGAAGGACAGATGTTTGCCGATGGCGAGTCCCGGATAACGTGTCTGCACGCTGCGTCCCACGATCACCTCGTGCAGACCCGGCCGATACATCCGGCCGGCCACCAGGTGCATCTCCGGACGCAGCAGGGACTGCTCGCTGCCCACACCGCGCAGTGCCACATTGACCGGTCCGGCGGAACCAGGCTGCGCGACCTGCACCTGCGCCACCACCTCGGCGGACACGATGGGACGGCCTGCGCTGTCCTTGGCGATGCCGGGAGCGTCCAGGATATTGGGTATCGCATCGGCCGAAATGTTGCTCAGAATCTCCGCCAGCGAGCCACCCGAGAGGATCAGGGCACGATCGGGGCTGCCGGCGCCGCTGATGGTGCGCGAGAAGCCGACTGCCATCGACAGCACGCTTACCAGCACGGCAACGACACCCGCGATGCCCAGGACGATCACCAGCGAGGAGCCAACTCGCTGTGGCAAATTGCGCAGGTTCATGCCGACCACCGCGAAAATCTGGCGCAACCCGCTCATCGGCTATTGCTCATTGGCTAGCGCTCATCGTTGTTACCCCTCAGCGCGCCGCCAGCGCCGCGATGATGGTCAGGCGCTGCGCGCGCCACGCCGCCGGCAGGACGCTCACGAGCGCGACCAGCACGGCCACGCCGATGCCGATCAGAAAAACAATCCAGGGCAGATGGATACCCGGGATCAGGCCCCGCGCGAGAGATCCGGCCGCCGGTAGCAGCCCGCGGGCGCACAACAGCCCGAGCAGCGCCGCCCCGACGCAAAGCATCAGCGCCTCGCTCACCACCAGCGCCGAGATGCCGCCATCGGTGAAGCCCAGAGTCTTCATGACGGCGAACTCATGCACGCGCTCGCGATACGCCTGCATCTGCGTCGTGCCGGTGAGCAGCATCAGGGTCGCAAAGGCCGCGGCGACGATCGCCTCGACGAAGAAATCGAGATCGCCGATCTGAGCGAGCTGTCCCTGGGCAGTGGCCCTCTCGGTCGCCGTGTGGGTCCGGTCGGGCGAATTGGCGAAAAGATTGTCGATCGCGTTGCTGACGGCGCTGGCCTGCGAGGCGTCGGCGATGAGCTCATAGTACGCTTGCACGGTGCCGTTATTGCTCGCCCGCGCGGTGTCGAAGTAGGGGTAATTGATCAGCATCAGCGGTTCCTGGCCCGCAGGATTGTCCGGAATGTCGACAGTGCCCACGATGTCGAACGTCCAGTCCGAGGTGCCATCCTTTTTGGTCGCGTTGAGCAGCCCATGTACCGGCACGTGGTCGCCGATCTTCCACTGCAACCGCTGCGCCAGGGCCTGCGTGATGAGAGCACCGGTGCGCGTGCGCCGCAGCGTTTCGAGCTGCGCGGGCGCGACTTTGTACATCGAGTTGACTGCAAAGAAGCTGTCGGGATCGATCGGCAGAGCGATCACGAGGTTGCGCACAGACTGATAGTCACCGAGGAGCAGCGATTGATAGGTCACGCTCCGCACCCCGTGAACCGCCTGAATCTGCTGCAGGTCTGCGATGGGCAGCTGCTGGGCCGCCGGGCTGGTGGTCACCAGGACATTAAGACGTCCCTGGTCGACCAGCTGCTTGAAGGCGGTATCGACTCCCTGCAGCAGGCCGAACAACAGGAACGCCACGACGATCGCCAGCACCGTAAAAATCGTACGGGCGGGCTTGCGCCACAATCCAACCCAGACCAGGTGCAGATACTTCACGCGTGCTGCGCTTCGGCGACCCTGGCCTCCGCATCGACCAACTGCCCCTTGTCGACGTGCAGGATGCGCGAGGCGTAGTCCGCAGCTTTCTGATCGTGTGTCACCATGACGATGCTCTTGTGCTGCTGGCGATTGAGCGCCTGCAGCAGCCCCAGGATCTCGCCCGCGGTGGCGCGGTCCAGATCGCCCGTGGGCTCATCGCACACCAGCAGCGTCGGGTCGGAGATCAGCGCGCGGGCGATGGCAACGCGCTGCTGTTGGCCGCCGGAGAGCTCGGCCGGCTTGTGCTTGGAATGATCGGTGAGCCCGACGAGCTCCAGGGCGGCGGCGACGTTGCGCTTGCGCTGCTCGCCCGACAGCGTGGTCAGCAGCAGCGGCAGCTCGATGTTGCGCTCGGCCGAGAGCATCGGCATGAGGTTGTAGAACTGGAACACGAAGCCCACGTGCCGCGCGCGCCATTTCGCGAGCTGGCCGCTGGAGAGCTGATCGATGCGCTCGCCCGCGACGAAGACCTCACCCGCCGTCGGGCGATCGAGTCCGCCGATGAGATTGAGCAACGTGGTCTTGCCGGAGCCCGAGGGACCCATCAGCGCCAGGAACTGCCCGGCGGGCACGTCGAGGTCCAGCTGGTGCAGCACCTCGATGATCTGCTTGCCGCGCACGTAGCGCTTGACCACGTTGCGCAGTGATACCAAAGATTCCATCTGACCCCCTGGTTTGTATCCGTCGATGGTGCGTATCCGCCGGCGGCTACTGCGTGATGCGTACCCGTAAGCCGTCGCGCAGCTTACTCAAATCCCCAACCGCGACCAGCGCGCCGGCATCCAGGCCCGAGAGGACCAGCTGCCCATCGCTCCCGCGCGCGCCGAGCCGCACGCTGTGCGCGTGTACCACCTTGCCGTCGATCACGAAGACGGTGCCGCTGTTGCCGTCGCTATTGGTCTCGACGGCGTCTGCCGGTACGAGCACCGGCGTGTCCGCCGCGGCGGACGCGGCGGACGCGGATGCACTGGCGGAAGATCCTTCGGCGGAGGATGCGCCGGCGGCCGATGTGTCCGCCAGGAACGACACGCGTGCGCCCATCTGCGGCAGCACCCGCGGGTCCCGGTGCTCGAACGCGACCCGGACCTGCACGGTCGCCTTGGATTTATCGGCGGTCGGGATGATCGCGATGACGTGCGCCGGCATGTGATCGTCCGGGTAGGCATCCAGCGTGATGGTCGCCGGCTGCTGCGGATGTACGCGGCTGATATAGTTCTCGCTCACGTCCACATCGACCTCGAGCGAGTTCATGTCGACGATGTCGGCTATGCCGCCTCCGCTCGAGAACGAGTACGAGACGATCTGACCAGGCTGGGCGTCCTTCGCCGTGACCACTCCGTCGAACGGCGCGCGGATGATGGTGTACTCCAGGTTGCGCTGGTTGACGACGACGGTTGCTTGGGCGGCGTCGAGATTCCCCTGGGCTACGCTGACCGCGGCCCGAGCGCTATCGTAGCTCGCCTTGGTGGTATCGAAGGTGTCCTGGCTGATCAAGCCTGCGGCGAGCTCCTTGACCTGGCGCTCGTAAGTCGGCTCCGCGTCCTTGGTGGCCAGCTCCGCTTGCTCGAGTGAGGCACGGGCTGCGACAACTTGCGCGAGGGACTGCGCGAGGCTTGCGCGCAGCGGGCCATCGTCGAGCTTCGCGATGATCTGGCCCTTCTTGACCTGCTCTCCCGCCTGAACCAGCACGTCGTCGACCCTGTCGAGCAGCTGGGACGAGACTGTAGCTTCGCGCAGCGCGACGACATATCCGGAGGCGTCCAGGAGCGACGCGCCGGGTGCAGCGCTTGCGCCACCTGCGGCACCGGCCGCACCCGCGCCGGCGAGCGCCCGCGCGGTGACGGCCTGCACCGCAGTGGTGTCAGCCTGCGAAACCTTCCAGTAGGCGGCGGCAGCGGCGGCCAGCACGACCACGGCGATGACGGTGATGAGGCCGACGCGCCCTGCCCGGCCGCGACCCTTCCCTGCCGGCGACTCGGGAGTGCGCTCGATGCGTAGTTGCTCGAGAAGTGAGACTTTCTGCTCCATATGCGTCCCGGCGCCTGTCTAGCGCCTGTCTAGCGCCTGTCTAGCGCAGTCCCCGGGAGCGTCCCGGGATCGTTGCGGTGCCACCAGCCGCCACCCAGCGCCTGGAACAGCGTCACCGTATCAGTGTAGCGGCTCGCGAGCGCACGCACGTAGTTGAGGCGCGCCTGTTGATAGCTTTGCTGTGCTTGCAGCAACGTCACGGAGTCCACTGCACCAACGGCGTACTGCTCCTGGGTCAGATTGAGGCTCGACTGAGCGGCCTCGAGCGCATCGCGCTGCGCCTTGAGTCCCTGCGCGTCGTTCTGGAGCGCGGTGAGCGTATCGGCAACCATCTGGAAGGCCTGCAGCACCACCAGCCGGTACTGTGCGATCGCTTGATCATAGGCATCGATCGCTGCGCGCCGCTCGGCACGCAGGTCACCGCCCTGGAACAACGGCGCGGTAATGCCGCCCGCGAGACTCCAGATGCCGGAGCTGGACTCGTCCAAGGTCGCTGCTTTCGTGGATGCATTGCCGACCGAGCCCGTCAGCGTGATCTGGGGCAGCATGTTCGCCGTGGCGACGCCGATCTTGGCGCTCATCTGGTGCACGACGGCCGCTTGCTCGCGCACATCGGGACGCTGCGCCACGAGGGAGGAAGGCAGGCTCACCGGCAGGTCCCGCGGCAGCTGCAGATCCGACAGGTCGAGCGCTACCGGAGCGACATCGCGCGGCGAGCGTCCGATGAGCAGGGCGAGCTGGTGCTCAGCCTGCGCGAGCTGCTGCTGCAGCGGCGGAAGCGTCGCGCGCACGGCGGCGAGGTTCGATTGCTGCTGCGCGATGTCCGCGCGAGTCCGGCTGCCGAGCTGGTAGAGGCGTTGCACGATCGAGAGCTGGTGCTCCTCGAGACCAATGATGTCCTGGGTCGCGGCGATCTGATCGCGCACGGAGGCCACCTGAATTGCCTCGGAGGCGACGTTGGATGTGAGCGTCAGGTAGCTCGCCTCGAGCACGAAGCTCTGTTGCACGGCCTGCGCCTGCAGGCTCTCGAGCGTGCGCCGCTCCTTGCCAAAGATGTCGAACGTATAGGAGACGCTCACCGTGGCGGTAAAGATGTTGGTGATGAAGTTGGGAAAACCCGGGAAGATCTCCGCGCCGCTCTCCTGCGTCCGCTGGGCGTCTCCCGAACCCTGCAGCTGTGGCAGGAAGACGCCCGCTTCGGCCCGCACGTTCTCCCGGGCCTCACGCAGCGCCGCCTGCTGAGCCGCGATATCGGGATAGCTCGCCGTCGCCTGCTGGATCAGCGCGTCGAGCTTGGCCGAGCCGAATAGCGTCCACCACGCGCCCGGTAGGTCAGCCCCAGGCTCGAAGTGCTGCGCTTCGCCGCCCGGGCCGGCGACACCGGTGGTTACGGTCTGCGCCGGCAGCGCCTCATGGGTATAGCCGTCCTGTGTGGGCCGGGCGGGGGGATGGTAGTTCGGTCCGACCGCGCAGGAAGCCAACGCCAGGCAGGAGGTCAAAGCCAACGCCCGGAAGAGGGGCCGCATCCGGACCATGAGCCCCGCCCGTGCCACCACGGACGGCGCGGCAGCGCAGAGCCGCGGGACAAGCCGCGCGTGCTCGACGTTCATGGTTAGACTTTTGTGCACTTCCCCGTCACGAGCGGCCGCCCCGGAGCAGCTGCCGTTCCCCTCTACGATTCCGCGCGGCAACGCCGAGGCCAATCGGCAGCCCACACGGCTATTAAACCCCAACACCGGCCGTTTTGTTTCATTTTCTTCTACTCGCCGACCGATGAGCAGCCACAGGAAATGCCCCCTGCGGGCAATTCCGAGGAACGCCACGCCTCCAGCGGTGACGAAGCATCCCCATGCCCCTCGCCGAATGAAATCCCGGCGACTCTCTGGCATTTCCATCCAAATACCTAGTAGTCTCTCCTTTGAATGATCGTCACAGCTGCCGCGAAAAACAGCAAGGCCACCACGCACGCTGCGACGATCGTCGCCCACGGAATCTGATGCGTGGACAGCGGCGCAGCCACCAGTCTGAAGATGTCGATGGACTGCGGAAGCCTGGCGGATTTGGCAACATCAGGCCGCTGCATGTTGGTAGCAAGACCGAAAAGCGCCATCACGACGAGAACGCTAAGCGGGTATCGCCAACCCTCGTCGCAGAACGTGGACAGGCACGCCGAAATCGCATAGGCAGCCAAACTGCACGCGACGATCGCAGCGAAGAAGCCAAGCGCGCCATGCACGCTCACCGTGAGCGGCGGCGCGAGAAACCATACGACCACGGCAAATGAGGTCAGCAGAGCTACGGTCTCGAGCACACCGACGATTGTCCGTACTAGAAACAAGCGAGTGCGCGTTACCGGCAGCGACAGCGTGAAGAGTGTCGACTCTTCGCCGCTTTTGTCAGAGCGGCCCGGTCCTGTCGAGACCGTTTGAATTCCGGACCCAGCCAGCATGACGGCCGTAAGAAACGCCAGGAGCACGCTCATATTGCCCCACAGGGCCGGGATCAACCGTGGCTGAACAGCGACGGGTACGCTTCTGAGTCTCTCGGGACCAAAACCCAACAGGAATACGCTGATGAACAACACCAAACCTATTCGCCAGCGGGTCTCGAGCCATCCCTTCAACCAGAGCATCGGTTGTCTCCCACGTGTTCCAGAAAAAGCTCCTTGAGCGTCACCGGGAAGCGCTCGACCACCGTACCCGGCCATTGCCGCACGCGGGCGGCGATCTCCTCGGCATTGCGGCTCACGAGGATGGAGAGCATCCGACCCTTGCGACGTACGCTTTCGACCCCGTCCAGGCGCCCGATGTCACCGGGTGGCTCAGCCGAGCACACGACGCTGAGCCGTTGATAATGAGCCTTCAGATCGTCCAGCTGGCCGCAGACCAGAGTCCTGCCGCTGTCGATGATGGCCACGTGATCGGCGATTTGCTCCACGTCGGGCAGCTGGTGCGAGGAGAAGAAGATCGTCGTGCCGTGCTCCGCGGCAATGGCGACGAGCTCGCGCAGCAGCTGCTCGACGACCACCGGATCCAGACCTTCCATGGGCTCGTCGAGAATCAGCAATTCGGCGCCGTGCGAGACAGCCAGCAACAGCATGAGCTTCGCCCGCATGCCCTTCGAGAGCTGCGCGATTGGCCGGGTGCGGGGCAGATCGAATAGATCCAGATAGCGCCGCTCCAGATCACGGCGCCAGCCGGGAAAGAACGGGCGCGTGAAGCGGATGATGCCCTCCACCGTCATATACGGATACAGACCCTTCTCTTCCGTGACACAGCCGATCCTGCGGCGGATGCCGACGTCGGCGGCACGGTCAGCCCCCACGGCCTGCCCGAAAATGCGCGCGCTCCCGCCATCGGCTTTGATCAGACCGAGCAGGTGCTTGATGGTGGTGGTCTTGCCGGCGCCGTTGCGGCCCAGGAACCCGAATACGCTTCCAGCCGGCACTCGCAGACCGAGCCCATCGAGCGCCGCATGGTTGCCGAAGGTCTTGCGGAGGCCTTCGATCTCGATTACCGCCTCACTCATGTGATCTCCGTAGTACGTTTCTTTCGGGCTGCTGCCAGCTCGCTCTCCACGATGCGGCGAATCTCCTCCTCCGACAGCCCGAGCGCCGCCAGGCGTTCGATCGCCGAGCCGATGAGCTTCCCGGCCTTGCTCATGACCCGGCCGCGCTCGACGACGGCCACCCCGATGTAGGCGCCGGAGCCCTGCCTGAGCTCGACGACACCCTCGTGCTCGAGCTCCCGGTAAGCGCGCACCACCGTGTTTGGATTGATCACGAGCTCTTCCGCCAGGCTGCGAATCGTCGGCAGTCTTTCACCCGCTCGTAGCGCGCCGGTTTCGACACCGTGTCGGATCTGCTGCATCAGTTGCAGGTAGACGGGAATGCCCGAGGAGTGGTTGAGGTAGAAGATCACGTATTGTGCTACTCATATAGCACAATACACACTGGACGACCGC
>JASHPX010000340.1 GCA_030037905.1 Gammaproteobacteria bacterium | reverse complement strand
GTATCTGTGTGTGGAACTGCCCTCACGGCTGCGGCTGAAAAACATCTCCTATCATCCGCGGCAACAACGGCTGTCCGGGCTGAACACCGATGGCGCCTCGGAGTCCGGTTTGCATGAGCAGACCACGGCGGTGCTGCGCGGGCACCTCGATGCGGTGCGTGCTTTCCTGGCTCAGGCCGTCCCGCACCTGTGCGCCGCGTGGACGGACGGCAAGTGCAGTTTTCGTCCCATCCAGGAGCGCGGCCGCAATTTGCCTCCCCATGCGAGCAATGAGCTGGTACATATCGATGCAGGCGCCTACGGCGCCACCAACGGTGACCGAATCCTGCGCTTCTTCGTGAATATCAATGAGCACGAAGACCGCGTATGGGCCAGCAAGGGCACCATTCAGCGACTGCTCGAGCGCCATGGCGTAGCCTCCGGACTGTTCGACGCCGCAGGTCACCTGAAGATGCGCATCGAGAAAAATGCGGTCGATCATCTACGCAGCTTCGCGGTACAGGGCCTGGCGCGCTTCAACGAGCTCGCGAGCGCACTGGATTCCAGCCCGTACGATCGTGCGATGCGCCGGCTGCACAATTACATGAAGGACAGCGACGACTTCAAGGCCGATATGGACGGCTACGAGGAGATTCGCTTCCCACCCGGCTCGGCGTGGATGTTATTCACCGATGGGGTCACCCACGCGAGCCTCTCCGGCCAGTTTGCTCTGGTGACGACCGCGCTGGTGCAACGCTCGGCGCTGCATTATCCGCAAGCCGCACCGTACAGTTTGCTGGCCGCCCGCGCGCCTGACCGCTCGCCACGCCTGGCGGCCCCATGAGCTCCTCGGGCGATTGAGGCTCGACCTGATTTTCGTATGAAGTTTGCCGTCGTCGGCGCCGGTGCGATCGGCGGGTATCTGGGCGCCCGACTCGCTGCGGCAGGCGAGGACGTCACGATGATCGCGCGTGGCGCAAATCTTACGGCCATCCGCGCCCAGGGCCTCCGGCTGATCCAGCAGGACGGCAGTGAGCTGCGTACGACGCAGCTGCGCGCCGTCGCTCATTCCGAAGAGGCCGGCGCACAGGACTTCGTCCTGCTCGCCGTCAAGGCCCATCAGGTCGAAACAATCGCCGCCACGATCGGCCCTCTGTGCCGGGACGGCACTGCGATCGTGACTCTGCAGAACGGCATTCCCTGGTGGTACTTCCATCGACACGGTGGCGCTCTCGAGGGGCGCCAGGTCCGCGCAGTCGATCCCGACGGCGCCATCGCGCGAGCCATCGATCCCGCGCGCATCATCGGCTGCGTGGTTTATCCGGCTGCGAACCTGATCGCGCCCGGTGTCGTTCAGGTGGTCGAGGGCAACCGCTTCACTCTGGGAGAGCCCGATGGAACGGAATCCCCGCGCATCGAGGCGCTCGCCGAGCTGCTGATCGGGGCGGGCTTCAAGGCCCCGATCACCGCGGATATCCGTGGCGAGATCTGGCTCAAGCTGTGGGGAAATCTGTGCTTCAATCCGATCAGCGCGCTCACGCATGCCACGCTGGTGGACATCTGTCGATTCGGCCGCACGCGAGAGCTCGCGGCAATCATGATGCGGGAGGCAGAGAGCGTCGCAAACAAGCTGGGGATCGTGTTCAGGGTCGGCATCGAGCGACGCATTGCCGGGGCGGAACGCGTCGGGGCACACAAAACGTCGATGTTGCAGGACATCGAGCAGGGCAAGCCGATCGAGCTCGACGCGTTGATGGGCGCGGTGGTGGAGCTCGGCATGCTGACGGAAACGCCCACCCCGTGTATCGGCGCCTTGTATGCGGTGACGAGCCTGCTCGCGAAAACGCTCCAGGAACAGCACGGCCGGCTGCAGATCCTGCAGTAGTCGCCCGGCTCGAATCGACTCGAGTCGACTCGACTCAAATCACCCTTGCCGCGCGCAGCGCGGCGATCGCGGCGCCGCCGTAACCGAGCTCCGCCAGGATTTCGTCCGTGTGCTCGCCGAGCAGCGGCGAGCGCCTCACCTCGGTCGGGCTGTCGCTCAGCTTGATTGGATTGCCTACGCTCACATAGCTGCCGCGTGTGGGGTGCTCGACCTCTACGACAGTGCCCGTGGCGCGCAACGAGGGCTCCCTGACCAGCTCCTCCATCGACAGGATGGGTCCGCACGGGATGTCATGCTCATTGAGGATCGCCATGGCCTCGAACTTGGTTTTCGTGAGCGTCCAGCTTTCGATGGCCGTGAAGATCTCGGCGAGGCGCGGCAAACGTGCCTCGGGCGTGCAAAAATCCGGGTCCGTCGCCCAGTGCTCCTTGCCGATCACCCGACAGATCTGCTGCCACACGGGCGCCTGCGCGATGAAATAGAGATAGGCATTGGGATCGCCCTCCCAGCCCTTGCACTTGACGATGGTGCCCGGTTGCCCTCCGCCTGAAGCGTTGGCGGAACGCGGTACGGCGCTGCCAAACGTCTTGTTTGGATACTGTGGATACTCCGTCAGCACTCCGGTGCGTGCGAGCCGCTGCTGATCGCGCAGCTTCACCCGGCAGAGATTGAGCACTGCGTCCTGCATCGCGGCGAGCACCCGTTGCCCGCGACCGGTGCTCTGACGCTGATACAACGCGGCCACGATTCCGAGCGCGAGGTGCAATCCCGTCCCGCTGTCGCCGATCTGCGCGCCGGTCACGAGCGGTGGGCCGTCATCGAAGCCGGTGGTCGATGCGGCGCCCCCCGCGCACTGGGCCACGTTCTCGTACACCTTGCACTCCTCGAACGCCCCCGGGCCGAACCCCTTGATGGAGGCGACGATCATGCGCGGGTTGAGCTGCTGGATGCGCTCCCAGCCGAAACCCATGCGCTGCAGGGCTCCGGGCGCGAAGTTCTCCACCAATACGTCGCAATGCCGTACCAGCCGCTCGAGCACGTGCTTGCCTTCCGGATGCTTCGAATCCAGCGTGATCGAGCGTTTGTTGTGATTCAGCATGGTGAAGTACAGGCTGTCGGCGCCGGGTACGTCGCGCAGCTGCCCGCGGGTGACGTCACCGCTGCCCGGCTTCTCCACCTTGATGACATCCGCCCCAAACCATGCGAGCAGTTGTGTACAGGTCGGCCCCGACTGCACGTGCGTGAAATCCAGAACGCGTATACCGTCTAATGCGTGACTCATGCGCGACTCATGCGTAACTCATGCGTGACTCATCGGTGATTCATGCGCGATGTGCGCAGCTTCCTGGCGACGCAGCTCGCGCGCACGCACGGGCAGCAGCACGATCATGATCAGCGCCGCGACGATGTTGGCGGCCGCAGCCGCCAGCAGCGTCGTGGACCAGCTGCCGGTGCGCGCAGCGATGATGCTGCCGAGCGGCACCAGCAGCGCGGCCGAACCCTTGGCCGTGTAGAGCATGGCGTAATTCGTCGTAGCGAATTTGCGGCCGAAATGATCCGAAGCCAGCGCGGGGAATATGCTGAAGATATTCCCCCAGGCAAAGAAGACCAGTCCGGCCAGCAGCACGAATGACAGCGGATTGCTGCCCAGTCGGGCCAGGTAGAGGATGCCGACGCCTTCGGCCAGGAA
>JASHPX010000339.1 GCA_030037905.1 Gammaproteobacteria bacterium | reverse complement strand
GATCACCGGCGTGCTGGAGCCCACGACCGGGATTGAACCGGTGACCTCGTCCTTACCAAGGACGTGCTCTACCAACTGAGCTACGTGGGCGGACGGATCCGGAACCCGCCGAGCCAGCGCGTGGAGCGGGTGATGGGAATCGAACCCACGTCATCAGCTTGGAAGGCTGAGGTTCTACCATTGAACTACACCCGCCTGATGACGCCGCCATCGATTCCTCCTCCCGGTCCGCCGGCTCCGGGGCCGCGGCTCGCGAAGACCTCGCGACAACCCGTCCCTCGAATCCGAACCCCATGGTGGAGGGGGTAGGATTTGAACCTACGAAGGCGTAAGCCGGCAGATTTACAGTCTGCTCCCGTTGGCCGCTTGGGTACCCCTCCGTGAAAAGGAGCCGCGTATTCTGATTTCGGCAACCGGGGGTGTCAATGCATATGTAATGCCATCCGCGGCCTTTTGCAAAGCAGCAATCGTCCGGAATCAATCCCTGCCGACCAGCGTGTCGCTGCCGGCAGCCGCGGCCAGCCTCGCCGCCGCGGCGGCGGCAAGCCACTGGTGCTCTCCCGCCGCGAGCCCGCGCGGCAGCGCAATCGGCCCGTAGCGCACGCGGGTCAGGCGGCTCACCGTGACGCCCACCGCCTCCCAGAGGCGGCGCACCTCGCGGTTGCGTCCTTCACGCAGCGCCACCCGATACCAGCGATTCGAGCGAGCGGAGCTGCGCGCCATGGATTCGACGCGTATAGATTCGACGCGCATGGGTTCGACGCGCATGGGTTCGACACGCTCGAAGCGCGCCGCCCCGTCCGCCAGGTGCACGCCCTCGCGCAGGCGCTGCAGGTCCTCGCGCCGCGGCCGGCCGTGCACGCGCACCAGGTACTCGCGCTCCAGCCCGCCCGATGGATGCATGAGGCGGTGCGCGAGCGCCCCGTCGGTGGTGAACAGCAGCAGCCCGCTGGTGTTGACGTCCAACCGTCCCACGACCACCCAGCGCCCACCGCCGCGCGGCGCGGGCAGCCGCTCGAACACGGTGCGGCGCGCCCGGGGATCCGAGCGCGTCGTCACCTCGCCGGGCGGCTTGTGATAGAGCAGCACCTCGGGGGCTGCCGCGGCCGCGGCGACCCCGCCATCGCGCACCTCGGCGTCTCCGGCACCGCGCAGCTCCAACGCCCTCGGCGCCGCCAGCCGCAGCGGCCGGCCGTCGAGGCAGATGTCGGCGCCGGGAGCGGCACGCGTGCCGAGCGTAGCGGTGCGGCCGTCGACGCTGAGCCGCCCGGCGCGGATCCAGCCTTCGATGCCGCGTCGCGAACCGAGGCCCGCGGCGGCCAGCAGCTTCTGCAGGCGCTCGCCCCGGGGATCCGATGCCGCTCGCGCGCTCACCGCATGGGCAGCGAGATCTTGCGGAACAATTCGCTCTGCCCGTCGGCGTCGCGCGCATCAATCGCGCGATCGACGAGCCGGCGCGTCAGATGCGGGCCGAACAGCTGGATGAAGTCGTAGGCGAAGTTGCGCAGCAGGGTGCCACGGCGAAACCCCACCCAGGTCGTATGGATCGGGAACAGGTGCGAGGCATCGAGCACCGCGAAGTCTCCGTCCTGCTGGGGATCGATCGCGACGCTGGCGACGATGCCGACCCCCAGCCCGAGGCGCACATAGGTCTTGATCACATCCGAGTCGCGCGCGGTCAATGCAACGCGCGGCGTCAATCCCTCGCGCGCGAACACCGTGTGCAACGAGGAGGCGCCCGTGAAGCTGAACACGTAAGTGATCAGCGGATACTGCGCCAGGTCCTTGATCGTCACCCGCTCGAGCTTGGCGAGCGGGTGATGCTTGAGCACGATGATCTGGCGGACCCAGCGATATACCGGCAACAGCACGAGCCCCGCGAACAACCCCTCGGAACCGGTGGCGATGGCCAGCTGTACACGATCGGTGGCCACCATCTCGCTGATCTGTTCGGAGGTACCCTGATGCAGGTGCAACTCCACCTCCGGGTAGCGCTCGCGAAAGGCGTGTACCACCGGCGGCAGCACGTAGCGCGCCTGGGTATGCGTCGTGGCGATGGACAGGGTGCCCCGATTGTCCTGATTCAGATCGGCCGCCACGGCCTTGAGGCTATCGATCTCCGCGAGCGCGCGATTGGCGTACTCGAGGACCTTCGCGCCCTGCGGTGTGATGCGTGAGAATGCGCGCCCCTCGCGCACGAACAGGTCGAAGCCCAGCTCGCGCTCGAGGGCCTTCAGCGCGCGGCTGATCGCGGGCTGCGAGGTTCCAAGCGCCGAGGCAGCCTGCGTGACGGAGAGTCCGTGACGTGCGATCGCCACGGCGTACTGCAGCTGGTGAAAGTTCATATGTCGGAGAGCCGATAGCTTGACAAAGAATAGACGCTCCAAATTATAACAAAGTGTTATCAAAAAATGGCCCTCTATTTATCGACCCGCCACGATCGGCGAGATTAGAGTGGCCGCCCGCCCGGAGTATGACGGCGCGGCGAGGCCCATGATCTACCAGAGCATCCTCGACACGATCGGCCGCACGCCGATCGTACGCATCCGGCACCTCGCGCCGCCCGGGGCTCATCTGTACGTCAAATGCGAGTTCTTCAACCCGGCCGCCTCCGTCAAGGACCGCCTGGCTCTGGCCATCATCGATGATGCGGAGCGGCGCGGGCTGCTTCGACCCGGCCAGACCGTCGTGGAAGCCACTTCCGGCAATACCGGCATTGCGCTCGCCATGGTGTGCGCCGCCAGGGAACATCCGTTCGTCGCGGTGATGGCCGAGAGCTTCTCGATCGAGCGCCGTCGCATCATGCGATTGTTCGGCGCGCGCGTCGTCCTCACGCCCTCCAGCGAGCGCGGTACGGGCATGGTGCGCCGTGCCGAGCAACTGGCACGCGAGAACGGCTGGTTTCTGGCCCGTCAGTTCGAGAACGAGGCGAATCCTGCTTTTCACCGCAGCACCACCGGACCCGAGATCCTCATGGATTTCGCGGCGCGCCGATTGGATTACTTTGTGACGGGCTGGGGCACGGGGGGCACCCTGACGGGGGCCGGGGAGATCATCAAGCATGCGCGGCCGGAGGTGCGCATCGTGGCTGCAGAGCCCGAGGCCGCGGCCTTGCTGTCGGGTCATCCGTTCAGCTCGCACAAGATTCAGGGCTGGACGCCCGACTTCATCCCGGCGGTGCTGCGCCGGGAGGTCGCCGATCGCATCGTCACCGTGGGCGACGACGAAGCGATCGCGGCTGCGCGCCAGCTGGCGGCGCGCGAGGGCATCTTCTGCGGCATCTCATCGGGCGCTACCTTCGCCGCTGCGCTGCGGGTGGCGCAGGACAGCGGCGGCAGCCCCGGCAACGAGACGGTGATTCTCGCGATGCTGCCGGACACCGGCGAGCGTTATCTGTCCACGGCTCTTTTCGAAGGTATCTCCGATGGCTCGGATGCGACGCAAACCTGAGCATCGTGGCTCCGCGAGGCTGGCCGGCCACTCCGGTTCACCCGACAACGAGCCCGAGACCATGAACGACCCAAGCACCGTCGCCCTGCCCGACCCGTTGCGCCTGTACCGCGGCGGCGTGCTGCAACACGCACGCATCGCCTACGAGACCTGGGGACAGCTCAGCGCGGCCCGCGACAACGCGATCCTGTTGTTCACCGGCCTCTCGCCCTCGGCCCACGCGGCGTCCAGCGAGCGTGATGCTTCCCCGGGATGGTGGCAGCGCATCCTCGGGCCCGGACTGGCCATCGACACCCACCGCTACTTCGTCGTATGCATCAATTCGCTGGGTAGCTGCTTTGGCTCCACGGGCCCGGCCTCGATCGATCCGGCAACGGGTGAGCGCTATCGCCTGAGCTTTCCCGAGCTTGCGGTCGAGGACATCGCCGCCGGCGGCATGGCCGCGATGCGCGCGCTCGGCATCGAGCGGCTCGACGCGGTGATCGGTGCATCCCTCGGCGGCATGTGCGTCATCGCGTTTGCCGCGCAATTTCCGCATGCGGCGCGCCGCCTCATCAGCATCTCCGGCAGCCTCGCGGCTTCCCCCTTCTCCCTCGCGCTGCGCTCACTGCAGCGCGAAGCCATCATGCGTGATCCGGACTGGCAGGGCGGTCAGTATCCGCCCGATCACCCGCCGCGCAGCGGCATGCGCATCGCGCGCAAGCTCGGCACCATCACCTACCGCTCGGCAGCCGAGTGGCGCGTGCGCTTCGGCCGCGAACGGCTCGCCGGCAACGCCCTGAGCATGAGCCCATTCGCGCCGCGCTTTGCGGTCGAAGGGTACCTCGAGTCGCAGGCCGAGCGTTTCGTGCGCGTGTTCGACGCCAACTGCTATCTGTACCTCTCCAGTGCGATGGACCGCTTCGACCTCGCCGAGCACGGCGGCACCTCGGAGGCTGCTCTGCGCGAATGCACCGCCGAGCACGTCCTGGTCATCGGTGTGGAGAGCGACCTGCTCTTCCCGATCGACGAACAGGCGGCGATCGCCGCGGCCTTCCGCGCCAACGGCGCCTCCGTGCAGTTCGCGCCCCTGCCTTCGCTCGAAGGCCACGACGCCTTCCTGGTCGACATCCCGCGCTTCGACGCGCAGATCCGCACGTTTCTGGGCTGACACGGCGCCGGGGCGGGCGCGGCCCGGAACGCTGCCTGGAGCTGGCAGGGGCGGTGATGCGCCCGGCGTGTACGTCAGACGTACACGCCAGGCGCACCACCGCCTCTGCCGGATCCCTGCAACGTCGCCAGTCCCGCCCCGCCGGCCCCGCGCCCGCTCCTGCACCGTGACGGCCGTCACGTCCATGCCATATCGTTTTAACGACAGTGTCACTTGAGATACGTACAGTTTGCTCTACTATATCGTATGTCTTACGAACCATTTGCTTGACTTACCGTATCGCAAGGAGGCAGCCATGAGCGACCTGACACTGAACCCGGGTGCCACCGCGGTAACTCCCGCGGCCGACAAGCCGCTGGTGGTGCCGGCGTTGCCGGCGCTGAACGCACGGCGCCGAACCGACCTGCGAGCCCGCCGGCGCTTCACCAGCCCGCGCCCACTGCGCATCGACGACGGCGGCTTTCGCCTGTTCCGCATCTACTGAGGCAGCGGTGCTGCAGGCCCCGGACGGCCTGAAGGGCGCGTTCGCAGCCCGGGACGTGCACGGATCTGGCAGAGTAGGGGATACGCTGGGCGTGTACGTCTGACGTACACGCCCGGCGTATCCCCTACTCTGCCCGTTCGCAGCAGCGTCTCGGGCCTGTGCCGCGGCCCCCGTCCGGCCGTCCGGGGCCTGCAGCCGTAGGGCCTGCAGCTGTGGGACCGGGCCTACGGCAGGCCGCACGCCGGCCAGTTCTGTAAATCCGCCCCAGGCCGACGACGAATTAATGTCGAGTAGCGTTCGGCAAAGCCGGCACCCTTGGCATAATGGTTGACAGCGGCTTCCGGGAAGGACCGCCATAGCGCCGGCGCATCGGCGATAATTGGGGGCAGGAATGGAACGACGGCTGCATACGCGACATCGGGCACGCACTGCCGTGTATCTGCTGCTACCCGGCGGCAAGCGCCGTCTTTGCAAGGCCGTGAATCTCAGCGCGACCGGCGTGTTCCTGCGAACCGCAGGCCTGGGGCTGCGCAAGGGCCAGCAGGTCAGCCTCGCCTTCGCCATCGATCTGGGCTCGGTGACCAAGCTGCACCGGCGCACGGCGATCGTCGCGCACGTGTCCGGTGGCGGCACTGGCCTGATGATGGACGCGTACGCAGCCTCCCGCTGAAAGACTGCGCCGCAAAGAGCCGGCATCCCGGGATGTACTATACTCCAGTACAGATGCGCCAACGGGCGGGGTAGATCGCGTACAGCGGCGCCGAATGCGCCGCTCACTGGAGGCACGGGAGCATGGTACATGCACGGCGTGACAACGCCCGGCTGCTGGCGCGCGTGCGGCGCATGCTGGGCCAGGTCGAAGCACTCGAACGGCTGCTGCGCGACCAGCGGGAGTGCAACGACGTGCTGCAGCAGATCGCCGCAGTGCGCGGCGCGGCGACCGGCCTCATGGCCGACGTGCTCGAGGAGCACCTGCAGGAGCATCTCAGCAACCAGAGCGGCTCGGCACAGCAGCGCGCGCAGGACCTGAAGGATCTGGCCCACATCGTGAAGCGCTATCTGAAGTAAGCGCGGCGCCGGTCAACCGCGGCGGACTTCGCAGCGTTATTACAGATAGGTGATGAGTATGCAGCGCAGCGATAACCGGAACCGGCCGCGCGCAATGCGGTCGAACTCTCGGATCGGCTGCTTCACGAGGACGACGCAGTCTTCAGGAGGATCCCAATTATGCAATCTCCCAGCGCCAGACCTGCCTTGACAGCAGCGCTTGCGCTGCTGGGGTTGCTGCTCGTGGCCGCGCTACCGGGGACCGCGCTTGCGCGCGGACACGGGGGCGGTGGTCACGCCTCCGCCGGTCGTGCGTTCGGCGGCGGTTTTGCCGGCGGTCACGCCTTCGCCGGCGCCCGCAGCTTCGGCGGCCTCGGCCTGCACGCGGTAGGCGGCGCTCGTTTCGCGGCTCCGGGCTACCGCGCTGCGTTTGGGCAGGCGCGCGCGCCGATCGGTTATGGAGGCTTCGCGCGCGCCCGTCCGGGCTATGGTGCGTACGGTCGCGGTTACTATGGCTATCACTGGGGCGGTGGATATTGGGGAGGGCGCTTCTGGCCACCGATTTATTACGGCGCAGGCTTTGCCTGGTTCCTGCCGGTCATCCCTGCGTATGCGGCGATCTACTGGTGGGACGACGTGCCGTACTACTACTACGACGACGCGTACTACACGTGGGACCCGGCGGATAGCGGCTATGTAGCCACTGCGCCGCCGCCGGCGGCGGATGACGGCGACGACGGCGCCCAGACTCAGCCTGAGGCTCCGCCGCCGCAGGACGATAATGGTCCGCCCCCTGCGGACAATGCTGTGCCGCCAGATGACGGGGATAACGCTGCACCTGCCGACAGCGCTCCGCCGCCCGGAGCTGCGTCGCCGCCTCCGAGCAGCGACAACTTGTATGCCTATCCGAAGGACGGCCAGAGCGAGGAGCAGCAGACCGAGGACCGGCAGGCCTGCGAGCAGTGGGCGGCTTCGCAAACCGGTTCGGCCGCATCGCAGGACGGTTCTTCCATCGACTACCGTCGCGCCCTGGCCGCCTGCCTGACCGGGCGCGGCTACAGCGTCGAGTAGCGGCGCGGCTGCGGGGGCGTAGCCGGGGCCGTCCTACCGGGCAGCGAGCGGTTGCGATGCCGCGGCGCCAGCAGGTAGAGTCTTGGAATGGCTGACACCACCGGCAGGCTGACGCCGCGATTGGGGACATTGGCGATCCTCGTCGGGGCAGCTGCAGCATCGCGTCTGCTTCCGCATCCTCCGAACCTCACGTCCGTCACTGCGGTGGCGCTGTTTGGCGGCGCCTATTTTGCGTCTCGCTGGCTGGCGTTCCTGGCTCCATTGCTGGCCCTGTTCGCCAGCGATCTGGTACTGGGGCTCTATCCTCACATGGAGGTCCAGTACTGCAGCTTTGCCTTGATCATCTGCATTGGCCTGGTGCTGCAGCGACGACGCACGCTGCCCGCCATTGCGGCGGCGGCGCTCGTGAGCTCGGTCGCATTCTTCGTCATCACCAATTTTGGAGTGTGGGCCTTCAGCGCGCTGTATCCGAGAACCGCCTCGGGATTGATCAGTTGCTACGTCGCAGCGGTTCCGTTCTTCCGCAATACGCTGCTGGGAGACTTGGGTTACACCGCGTTGCTGTTCGGCGGCTTCCAGCTGCTCGAGCGGCGCTTCGCGGTACTCAGAGAGCCCACGCGAGCGCTCGCCGAGCCGTACACGCGCGCAGTATCGAGCGGGACTTAGACAGCCTCACCGGCGGCCGGCTCGCCCTGCGGCGCGGCTTGAGCGACGTCCAGCTGCACGTCGCGCCGCTCGGGGCCGGCGAGGGCCAGCACGACCAGGACCACCGCCGTCACGGCGCACACCAGCCCCAGAGCGAACGCGTAGTCCGGACGGGCGCTGCCACCCTCGTGCACGGCGAGCATCACCTGCAGCGTGGCGGTGGAAGAGGCGATCAGACTGCCGAGCTGATACACCACGCCGGGGAAGGTACCGCGCATGTTCCCGGGCGATAGCTCATTGAGATGCACGGGCACCACGCCCCAGGCGCCCTGCACCATGAACTGCATGGCGAAGGCTGCCGCGGCGACGCCCAGAGGCGTTTGCGCGAACGCCCAGAATGGCAGTACCGGCAGCGCCAGCGCGACGGCGAGCGCGATCGCACGACGCCGGCCAATCGCGCTCGATAGACGCCCGAAGCAGAGACCGCCGACGATGGCGCCGACGTTATAGACGACGGTGACGATCGAGATCGTGTGGGTGGAAAAGCCGCGCTGCGCGCCGAGGAACGTCGGATACAGATCCTGCGTGCCGTGACTGAAGAAATTGAACGCGGCCATCAGCGCGATGCCGTACAGCGCCAACGGCCAGTGCCCCGCGAGCCCCGACCACAGCTCGCGCGAGCCTTCCCGCGTAGGCCCCGTCTTGCGAGGAGCCGCGCCCGAGGCTGCCCGCCACGCCGCCGATTCGGGAATGCGAGCGCTGATGTACAGCACCAGCAGTGCCGGTGCAGCGCCGATGATGAACATGCCCCGCCAGCCGATATGATCGAACACCAGCCCGTACAGAATGCCCGCCACCAGATAACCGGTGGGATAGCCCGCCTGCAGCACCCCCGAGACCAGTCCGCGTGAGCGCACCGGGATACTCTCGAAGGCGAGCGACGCGCCCACGCCCCACTCCCCTCCCATGGCGATGCCGTACAGCGCTCGCAGCGTGATGAACACCATGAGCGAGGGCGCGAACGCCGAGGCACATTCCAGCAATGAGTACAGCAGCACGCTCGCCATCAGCGCGGGCCGCCGGCCGTAGCGGTCCGCCACGCGGCCGAAGATAAACGCGCCGAGTGGCCGCATCATCAGCGTCAGCGTGATGGCCCAGGTGACAGTCTTGACGTCGGTGTGGAAGTCCGTCGCGAGCCGCCGCAGCACGAACACCACGAGGAAGTAATCGAAGGCGTCGAGCATCCAGCCGAGAAAGCTTGCGAGCACGACCTCGCGCTGCCAGGGCTGCCAGGTTTCGGCGTTCGACATGGGGAGACCATCCGCGGATGCTGTCCGCGGCGGGCATCATAGCGCCGCGGTCGCGGCCGCAGCAGTGCCCCGCTTACCGCGGCCGCCGCCTGCCGCGGCTGCCGCTTACCGCAGCTGCCGGCTCTCAGCCCGATGAGACGCGGGAGGC
>JASHPX010000338.1 GCA_030037905.1 Gammaproteobacteria bacterium | reverse complement strand
GCTTCAGCTGCGGTGCGTTTTTTAACAGCACCCGCTTATTCGATCGGCACCGGCGCGGGCCGATAGGGCAACGCCGCTGCCTTCACCCCGGTGAGCTGCGGGCGAAGGGCTGGCACCTCGACGCAGCCGGGTTCTGGCACGAGCGCAAATGGGCCGCCGGCACTGCGACGTGGCGGCCTTTCAGCGGCGATCGGCATCAACCCCTACCTGCCATACCCCCGCGGCCGTCTGCGCGCCGGGTCGCACAGCTGGCGGGGGTGCCGTAAACGCCGCGATCCGTCGCGTCCCATGGGAGGAGCAGCGAGCCGTCGACGGCGAGTGGTTACGTGGTGAAGTATTCCGACGCCACGGAAAGGGCCGGTACTTCACATGGCTGTACGCGACCGGAAAAGGTCGCACAGAGACCCTTCGCCATGTTGGCATGACCGCCGATGGCCGCATAGTCAACCCACACGGTTACCCCGACGAGCTCGTACGCCAGTCTATCGCTGCCGCGCTCAAGTCCATTGCCCAGCGGCGTAGCCGCAGCGCGAAAGCCGCAGCCGAGACGCGCCGGAGGCGCCAAGCGTTCAAAGTTCAAGAGACAGCGCGCCGCATCGTCGCGGGCGCCAAGCTCGGGCCGCGGCCGACCTGCTGCATCTGTGGGCGCGGCATCGACGATCCGCAGTCCGTTGCTCGCGGCATCGGCTCGGAGTGCTGGCAGGACGTGCTGCAGGCGATCGAGCAGCAACAAGCCGCAAAGCTGGCGGGGGCGCTGCCGTGAGCTTTGATCGTTCATGCCAGCGCTGCGGGCGCAGCAGACGCGCAGACGGCTCGCCGCTCGAAGTCTGCTACGACGCCGCGCGCAAGCTGTGGCTGTGTCTGTCCTGTTACTTGTGCGCGCCGCCCCCATGAGCGCGACCGCCCGCATCCTGGAGCACCTGCAGCGCGTGCGTCAGACGGCGCCTGACCGCTGGATCGCGGCGTGCCCGGCGCACGAGGACCGTTCTCCGAGCCTGTCGGTGCGAGAGCTGGATGACGGCCGCGTGCTGCTGCACGACTTCGGCGGCTGTGAGACGGGCGACATCCTGGCCGCGCTCGGGCTGCAGCTATCGGACCTGTACGACCGGCCGCTCGAGCACACACGAGCACCGACACGCTCGCGCATCCCGGCGCGCGACCTGCTCGAGCTCGTCGCCTACGAGTGCGACGTCGCCGGAATCCTACTGATGCAGATCGCCGCGAACCAAAGCTGCAGCGCTGTCGCGTGGGAGCGTCTGGCGCTCGCCGCGCAGCGAGTCAACGCCGCGAGGTTACAGATCCATGTCCGCTGATATCGAGTCGCTTGAGGCCACGCGTGTGAAGCTCGAGCGCGCCGCCGCGGTGACCGTCCAACTACGCGCCGGGGAGCTCGCCAGCGCCGTGGCCGCCGCCGAGGCCGGCCTGATCGCCGCCGGCGCCGGAATCTACCAGCGCGGCGGCCAGCTCGTGCGCGTCGCACAACTGGAGAGTCAACAGGTCGCCGCCGGCATCAAGCGCGCGGCCGGGACCCCCGTCATCCTGCCGGTGACGCGCGACTATCTGCGGCTGGCCCTTGCGACCCATTTGAACTTCGTCTCATGGGACGGGCGGGCCCGCAAGCTCAAGCCAGTAGACCCGCCCAGTGCGCTGTGCTCGCTACTCATCGCGGCGGCCGGACAGTGGCACTTCCCCGAGCTGCGCGGCATCGTCAGTGCCCCAACACTGCGGCCCGACGGCTCACTGCTCGCGGCGGCCGGCTACGACGCGCAAAGTCGGTTGATTTTCTGGAACGACGGTACGGCGTGGCCGGCAATCCCCGAGCAGCCTACGCGTGAGGATGCCGCTGGCGCACTCTCAACGCTTCGCGACCTGCTCGCCGAGTTCGACTTCGCGGACGAGGCGTCGGCCTCGGCTGCCATCGCTGCGATCCTCACCGCCTGTCTGCGCCACGCGCTGCCGATCGCCCCCGGCTACGGCCTGAACGCGCACAAGCAAGGCAGCGGCAAAACCACCCTCGGCCACACCATCGCCCGCATCCCCACCGGCCGCGACGCTGCCGTGATGCCGCTGGCGGACGAGCCGGGCGAGGTGCGCAAAGCAGTGCTGGCCGTGCTCATGGCGGCCGATCTCATCGTGCTGATCGACAACATCAGCGCCCCGGTGGACTCCAGCGCCGTTTGCGCGGCGTTGACTTCACAGACCTACAAGGATCGGGTGCTGGGTGAATCGCGCACCGTGACCTTACCGACCGCAGCCACGTGGCTGTTCAACGGCAATAACCTCGAGTTCGTCGGCGACTTCACCAGCCGCATCATCGTGTCAACCCTGGACCCGCAGTGTGAGCGGCCGGAACTACGCGCCTTCCGTCGCGACATTGCCGCTCACGTCAGCGAGCATCGCCCCGAACTCGTGCGTGCGGCGTTGACTATCCCGCTAGCCTATCGAGCCGCGGGCCACCCCGCTATCGAAGCCACCCCTTCCCGTTTCAGCGACTGGGACCGCCTGGTGCGCTATCCGCTCGTATGGCTCGGCTGTGCCGACCCGCTCGCGACCCAGGAGGAGCTACGCACGAACGACCCCATACGCAGCAGTCTCATCGCCGTCATGAGCGCCTGGCACGAATGCTTCGCCGACAGACCCGCCACCGTGGCGGAGGCGATCGAACGCGCAGCCGATAACGCGAAGCTCCTGGCGGCGCTCAGCGATGTCGCCGGAGAGCCGAAAGGCACAATCAACACCCGGCGGCTCGGCCGCTGGCTCGTGAAGCATTTGCGCCGGATCGAAGACGGCAAACGCTTCGAGGACGCAGGACGCGACCCCATTACTTGCCGACGCCGGTTCCAACTCTCCAGCGTTACAAGCGTTTCCAGCGTTGCTGCCAACGCACGCGCAAGGGTTGCATGCAATACAACAAGGATGGCTGGCAAGAACGCGGATAACGAGGGTAACGATGTTGAGCGCTGTCCGAGATGTGACGGTGAAGGCTGCGAGTGGTGCGAACAGTCACCGGCCTGAGAATGAAAAACTATCAGCCATTCGCGTCCCATCCCGCGCCGCTGGTACGCTCGCTCGTCCCGCCGCCTCGGCTGGCCGTCGCTGCCCACTGGCGTGACTCGTGGCGATTGACTGCCGGCCAGACTTTCCGTAGTCTACACAGACTTGGGAAAGTCACGCAGGCGCAGCATGAATACGAACAATGCCTTACGGCGGCCGCAGGACACCGTCTCGACTACAGTAAATGGGAAAGTCCCGCCGAAGCGTCGTCCCGACACTCGGCCGCGCAAGCATCTGACGCCGTCCGAGGTAGCCGCGCTACTGAAGGCCGCCGGCAAGTCCGGCCGCTATCGCCTACGCGACGAGCTGGCGGTGCTCCTGG
>JASHPX010000337.1 GCA_030037905.1 Gammaproteobacteria bacterium | reverse complement strand
GTGCGCGGGCGTGGGCGGGTGCGCGGGCGTGGGCGGGTGCGCGGGCGTGGGCGGGTGCGCGGGCGCAGCCGGGGGCGCGGGCGCGGTGCGATCTGTGGTCATGAGGCACCCGCCCCGAGGGCTTCGGTGCGCACGGCCAACCAGGCGCCCTGCGCCATCGCAAATACCAGAAAGGCGGCGGTGAGCCCGAAGACCTTGAACAGCACCCAGGTGCGCTCGCTCGCGAAGTCCGCAACCACGAGGTTCAGACAGCCGAGCAGCAGATAGAACCCCGCCCACAGCCAGTTGAGTCTGCGCCACGCCTCGCGCGGCAGCGACGCGCTGCGCGCGAACAGCGGCTCCAGCAGTCGCTGTGCCAGCGTCGCCTTGCCGATCCAGGTACTGGCGATCGCGCTCGCAGCCACCAGCCACAGGAATACCGTGGGCTTCCACTTGAGAAAACGCGTGTCGCGCAGGATGAGCGTGGCCCCGCCGAGCAGCAGCACCAGCAGGGCACTGACCAAATGCAGCGGCGGCAGCCGCCGCAGCCTGAGCCAGTCGACCCCCAGCAGCAGCACCATTCCCACCATCAGCACCGCGGTCGCCACATAGATGCCAGCGACCCAGTACGCGACGAGGAACGCCGCCAGCGGCGCGAGTTCGGTCAGGGACTGCATGGTGGGTCTATGTCTGACAAGTGGCCTATCATAGCGAAACTCCGCCGGCGAAGCCGGCCGGGCTGGAGGGGAGCGCACGGTGAGCCAGTACTTCGACCTGCATCGCCAGAACCCACAGCAGCGCCTCATCCGCCGGGCCGCCGATATCGTGCGTGCCGGCGGGCTCATCGCCTATCCGACCGACTCCTGCTACGCGCTGGGCTGTCACATCGGAGACGCGGCCGCGCTGGAGCGCCTGCGCCGCATCCGTGGCGCGGATCCCAACCACCACTTCACGCTGGTATGCCGGGATCTATCGGAGATCGGACGTTATGCCAGGATCGATACCTGGCAGTTCCGACTGCTGAAGGCGTCCACTCCCGGCCCGTTCACCTTCCTGCTGCGCGCGACCCGCGAGACGCCGCGGCGTCTGCAACATCCCAAGCGCCGTACCATCGGCATTCGCGTTCCCGATCACCCTGTGCCGCGGATGCTGCTCGCGGAGCTGGGCGAGCCGCTGATGAGCTCGACGTTGCTGCTACCGGGCGATGAGCTGCCACTGACCGATGGCGTGCAGATCCGCGCGCGGCTCGAGCACTCGCTCGACGCCATCCTCGACAGCGGTCACTGTGGCATCACGCCCACGACGGTGGTCGATCTGGCGACCTCGCCTCCGGTTCTGGTCCGCGCCGGGCTCGGCAAACTGCCGGCGCTCGTGCCGGAAGCGCCGGCGAGCCCGTGAGCGCCGTTGAAGGCAAGCGCGTGCTCTCGGGCATGCGCCCGACCGGAGCGCTGCACCTGGGCAACTATCACGGTGCGCTGCGCAACTGGGTCGAGCTGCAGTACCAGTACGAGTGCTATTTCTTCGTGGCCGACTGGCACGCGCTGACCACGGCGTACGAGGACACCAGCCCCATCCCGCAGGCGATTCACGAGGTCGTGGTCGACTGGCTCGCCGCCGGCCTCAATCCCGGGGTCGCCACGCTGTTCGTGCAGTCACACGTACCCGAGCACGCCGAGCTGCACCTGCTGCTCTCCATGATCACGCCGCTCGGTTGGCTCGAGAGAGTGCCGAGTTTCAAGGATCAGCAGGAACAACTGCGCGACAAGGATCTGGCCACCTACGGCTTTCTCGGCTACCCGCTGCTGCAGAGCGCCGACATCCTTCTGTACCGCCCGGCTTTCGTGCCGGTGGGTGAGGACCAGGTGGCGCACGTGGAGGTGACGCGCGAGCTGGCGCGCCGCTTCAACCACCTGTTCGGACGCGAGCCGGACTTCGAGCAGAAGGCCGAGCGCGCCATCAAGGAGCTGGGCGGCCGCAATATCACCCTCTACCGGCAGCTGCGCCGGCGCTTCCAGGAGGCTGGCGACGCGGCAGCGCTCGAGCGCGCGCGCGCGCTGGTGGAGAGCAATACGCGCGTCACGGTGGCGGATCGCGAGCGGCTGCTCGGATACCTGGAGGGTAGCTCGGTGACCATACTGCCCGAGCCGCAACCGCTGCTGACGGTCTCGCCGCGCGTGCCGGGGCTGGATGGTCGCAAGATGTCCAAGTCCTACGGCAACACCATCGCGATGCGTGAGGATCCGGATAGCGCGGTCAGGAAACTGCGTACCATGCAGACCGATCCGGCACGGGCGCGCCGAACCGATCCCGGCGACCCCGACAAGTGCCCGGTCTTCGAGCTACACCGCATCTATTCGGACAGCGCTACGCAGCAGTGGGCGGCGGAGGGCTGCCGCACGGCCGGTATCGGCTGCCTGGACTGTAAGAGGCCCCTGATCGAGCGCATAGTCGAAGAGATCGGGGGCATGCGTAAGCGCGCGCAGGAGTTCCAGGACAACCCGGAAGTGGTCGCGAACCTGCTCGCCGAGGGCGGGGAAAAGGCGCGCGAGACGGCGCATGCCACGCTGGATGAGGTGCGGCGCGCGATGCACCTGCGGCCACAATGAAGGGCTGCGAGCCGAGGGGGCGCGCCTCCTGCGCTGCCGCAGCGAGTCGAATATTAGCAGCGGGTCGAAGTTAGCAGCGGGTCGAGCGTTACAGGAGTGGCTGCCATGAAGCCGGATCTGAAGATGGTGGTGTCCAATCCCGCACCGGCGGCGCCCGGCGGCACGCCCGCGCGCGCCGTCACGGAGGATCCACCGGAGCAGGTGGAGATGCCCTTCGCAACGATCAACGGCGAGCCGATCACGGCGCTGCCCCATGATCTGTACATTCCGCCGCAGGCGCTGGAGATCTTTCTGGAAGCCTTCGAGGGACCGCTCGATCTGCTGCTCTATCTGATCCGCCGGCAGAACATCGACATCCTGGACATCCCCATCGCCGAGATCACGCGCCAGTACATGCAGTACATCGAGCTGATGCAGGAGCTGCAGCTCGAGCTCGCGGGCGAGTACCTCGTCATGGCCGCCACGCTCGCGGAGATCAAGTCGCGCATGCTGCTGCCGCGCCCGCCCGGCTACGCCGCCGGCGAGGAAGAGGACCCGCGCGCCGAGCTGGTGCGGCGCCTGCAGGAGTATGAGCGCTTCAAGCGCGCCGCGGTCGACATCGACCGGTTGCCGCGTCTCGAGCGCGACGTGTGGGTCGCCACCGTGGAGCGCATCGAGCGGCCGCTCACGCGTGCGCTGCCACAGGTGACGCTGCAGGAGATGCTGATCGCGTTCAAGGAGGTGGCGCAGCGCGCCGCGATGTTCGCGCACCACCACGTGCAGCGCGAGGGGCTGTCGGTGCGCGAGCGCATGAGCGACGTGCTCGCCGCCTTGCATCAGGACGCTTTCGTGCCGTTCGTGCAGTTGTTTCGGCCCGAGGAGGGACGCATCGGCCTCACCGTGACCTTCATCGCGATCCTCGAGCTGGTGCGCGAGAATCTGATCGAGGTGCTGCAAGCGGAACCGTACGGCCCGCTGCACGTGCGTGCCGCCGGCGCAGCCCGTACACTGCGGCCGGTCGAGGATCAGCCGGGATCCGATGGGGCCGGGGGCACAGCAGACGCATGAAGGGAGCGCGGGCATGAGCGAAGAGGAAATTCGCAACGTCCTGGAGGCGGCGCTGCTCGCGGCGGGTCGTGCGCTCACGTTGCCGGATCTGGCGCAGCTGTTCGACGAATCGCAGCGGCCGGATCCCGCGGCGTTACGTGCGGCACTCGCGCGTCTGGAGGCGGACTACGCGCAGCGCGCCTTCGAGCTCAAACAGACCGCCTCGGGCTACCGCCTGCAGATCCGCAGCCGCTACGGCGCGGTGATCGCGCGGCTCTGGCCCGAGCGCCCGCAGCGTTACTCGCGTGCGTTACTCGAGACCCTCGCGCTGATCGCCTATCGACAGCCCATCACACGCGCGGAGATCGAGGCCATCCGGGGGGTCGCGGTCAATCCCAACATCGTGAAGACGCTGCTCGAGCGGCGCTGGATCCGGGTGGTCGGCCACCGGGAATTGCCGGGGCATCCGGAACTGCTCGGCACGACGCGCGAGTTCCTGGACTACTTCGGCCTGCGCACTCTGCAGGAGCTGCCGCCGCTCGCCGAGCTGCGCTCACTCGAGGATCCGAACGAGCCCGACCTGCGGTTGGAGCTGCCCGACGCGCAGGCAGCGGCGCCGTCACTCCCAGAGGCTGCCGGCGGAGAGGCCGGGGACGGTGAGATGACTGACGGTGAGATGACTGACGGTGAGGCCGCCGACGGCGAGGGTATGGACGCTGAGGCCGCCGCCGACGAGCCCGCCGACAGCCAGGCCGCCGCGGCCAGTTCTACCGAGGCAGAGGAGGGCTCGCCGCTCGCCGCCGACAGCACTGTGCTGGTAGCGTCGCCCTGCGATCCTCTGCTCTGATGGCACAGCCCGCAGGCGGGCAGCGCCTGCAGAAGCTGCTTTCGCAGCTCGGGCTCGCGTCGCGCCGTCAGGCCGAAGCATGGATCCGCGCCGGGCGTTTGAGCGTCAATGGACGGCCCGCGCAGCTCGGCATGCGCGTGACCGAGCAGGATCAGCTGCGCCTCGACGGCCGACTCATCCGAGGCCGCGCTGCGCCGGCGGCGGCGGACACGACGCGCGTGCTGCTCTGTCATCGTTCTCCTGGCGCGCCGCTCGCGCAGCTGATCGAACGGCTGCCGCACCGCGTCGGGCGGCGCTTTGTCAGCGTGAGCCCGATGCCTACGCCCGACGGCGGACTGGAGCTGATCAGCGCCGATGGCTCACTGGCCATGCGACTGCAGCGCGCCGTGCGCGCGCTCGAGGTCGAGTTTCACCTGCGCGTGCGCGGCGAACTGTCCAGCGCGCAGCAGGCTGCGATCCTCGAGGGTCGCCTCGATAGCGGAGCGAAGCTGCGCGTGGTGGCGCTCGAGCCCTCCGGCGGGGAAGCCACCAACCGCTGGTACCGGCTGCAAGCGCTCGGCGCGAGCGGCAGCGATGCGCGCCGGCTGATCGAGCGTCAGGCCGTGACGCTGGTGCGCGTCCTGCGCACGCGCCTCGGGGCGCTGGCGCTGCCGCCTACGCTCGCACGCGGCCGCTGGCGCACGCTCTCGGTGGCCGAGCTCAGCGGCTTGCTTGGCAGTCCAGCGACTGACCCGTGACGCCGCGGCTCGCGGCGCTCAGCAGCCACAGATAGGGTGCGACGATGTCCTCGGGCGCGCTCAGCGTGCGCGCGTCTTCAGCCGGGAAGGCCTGCGCGCGCATGCGCGTGCGTACCGCGCCCGGGTTCAGGACGTTGACGCGCGCGCCGGTAGTCTCCAGCTCCTGAGCGAGCAGAGCGGCGAACGCCTCGACGCCGGCTTTGGAGACTGCATAGGCGCCCCAGTAGGCGCGCGGCCGGCGCGCCACGCCGCTGCTGGTGAAGATGATGGATGCATCAGTGGAAGCGTGCAGCGCCGGCAGCAGCACTTGCGTCAGCGCGAACGCGGCCGTGAGGTTCACGTGCAGCACGCGGCACCAAGTCGGCACGTCGTAATGCTCGATCGGCGCGAGGGTGCCGAGGATCGCGGCGTTGTGCACCAGCCCGTCCAGGCGACCGTAACGCTCGCGCAGCGCCGCGGCGAGCCGGTCGTAATCGCTCGCCACCGCCTCGTCCAGATCGAGAGGCGCGATGCTGGCCTCAGCGCGGCCGAGCGCCGCGATCTCACCGTGCACCTGCTCGAGCTTGCGCACGGTGTGGCCGATGAGCACGAGCTCGGCGCCGGCAGATGCGGCGGCGAGCGCCACGGCGCGCCCGATGCCATCACCCGCGCCGGTGACGGCGACCACGCGGCCGCGCAGCTCATCGCGTCCGGCCCGGAAGCGCTGGTGCGCGGGTGCGCCGCCGGTGGAAGTGTCAGGCGAAGAGGATGTGTCAACCAAAACCGAAGAGGAGGCGTCAGCCGAGGAGGCGCTCATCGAGGGAGATCCTGAGTTCGCCGCGCAGCGCGCTGCGGGCGCAGCGCCATGCGACGATGTTGTCCACGAAGCCGTCGAGCGGCGAGGCTGCCATTGTCGCCGATTTACGCGTAGCCCGCCGCCCGCGCCGCTGCACCTGGCGGGCCGAGATCGCGATCCACACCAGCAGCGGCGCCAGCGGCGGCTGCAGGGCCGGCTCGATCAGGGGACCTGCAGCCTGATGCGATCGCAGCCAGCTCAGCGATGCGGCCGCGGCGGCGGCTGCGGGCACCGCCGTGCCCATCGGCAGCGCAGCCAGCTCCTCCAGAGCCGCCAGGCAACGGCCGAGCTCGACCAGCGTGGTGCGCTCGACCGGCCCAAGCGCCGCGGGGACCAGCGCCACCGCACTCTGCAGGAACAGCTGCTCGCCGAGCTGCAGCGTCGCAATCGCGTTCAGACGCTCGTTCGCCAGGTCATGCGCGGCCGCGTCCACGAGCAGCGCGAGCGCGGCGGACAGGTACGCCTGATCGGATCGCTGGCCGCGCAGCCATGGATGGGTCGGCGCGCCAGTGGCCAGCCGCCGCGCCTCCTCGCGCCACCATTCGAGCCGCACGTGCGCCACGCCATGATCCAAGCGGTGCGTAATGCCGGAGGCCAGCTCGGCGGCAAGCGCCAGGAGCGTCGCCAGCAGCTCGCGCCGCGCTGGCGGCGCGTACAGCAGCATGAAATAGCGCGCAGAGCCGGCTTGCGGCGCGGGAGCGGCCGCGGGCGCAGAGCCGCGCTCCGGCACCGGCGCCGCCGCGCTGCTTGCGCCAGCCATCGACCGCTCGTGAGCCGTCACCGCTCGCGCTCGAGGCCGACCCAAGCGAGCAGCTCGAGCGGCTCATCGATCCAGGCCGTGACCGGCCAGGTGTCCAGCTCCTCGTGCGAACTGACATATCCATAGCGCGCCCCGAGCGCGACCATGCCCGCAGCGCGCGCCGCTTGCGCATCGCGCAGCGCATCCCCCAGGTAGAGGCAATCGGTGGGCGTGACGTGTAATTGCCGCGCGGCGCTCAGCAGCGGCAGGGGGTCCGGCTTGCGCACCGGCAAGCTGTCTCCCGAGATCACGCAGCCGGCTCGGCTGCGCAGGCCCATACACTCCAGCAGCGGCTCGGTCAGCCAGCCGGGCTTGTTGGTCACGATGCCCCATGCAATCCGATGCGCGTCGAGCGCCGCGAGCACCCGATCGAAGCCGGCGAACAGCCGCGTCTCCACCACCAGATCCGCGCGATAGAGCGCGAGAAAGCGCTCGCGCAGCTTCTCGAAAGTTGCAGCCCCCGCATCCGGAAAGCCGACCCGCACGACGGCGTTGGAGCCGTGCGAGACGTGTGCGCGCACTGCCGCGACCGTCAGCGGCGGCAGGGCATGCTCGGCGCGCAGCGCGTTGAGCGAGCGCGTCATGTCGGGAGCGGTGTCGAGCAGGGTACCGTCCAGGTCGAGCAGTACGGCCAGCAGCGGCGCAGGCGCGGCAGAGGTGGCAGGGGCGGCAGACGTGGCGGACGTGGCAGACGGATGATCTGGCGGCCGCGCGGCGCCTGCGTTCACGCCGAGGCGTCCCCGTGGCGAAACTGCGCCAGATAGTTGATGCCGACGTCGCGGCTGAGACGTGCGCTACGCAAAAACGGGTTGTACTGCACGCCCGCGAGATCCTGCAGCGCGAAGCCCTGGCGGCGCGCAAGCTGCGCGAGCTCGGAGGGACGCAGCAGGCGCGCATACTCATGCGTGCCCCGCGGCAGCAGCCGCAGCAGGTACTCGGCACCTACGATCGCGAACGCGAACGAACGCAGGTTGCGGTTGACGGTGGAGATGAACAGCTGTCCGCCGGGCTTCAGCAGACTGGCGAGCGTCGCCAGCAGCGCTCCCGGATCGGGTACGTGCTCGACCAGCTCCATACAGGTGATGACGTCGAACGGTGCCGGGGAATGCGCCGCCAGCTGCTCGGCGGAGGCGAGCTGGTAGTCGATCGTCGTATGGGTTTCCTGTGCGTGCAGCCGCGCCACCTCGATCATCGCCGGGGCCAGGTCGATGCCGGTGACCTGCGCGCCGTACTGCGCGAGCGCCTCGGCGAGCAGTCCACCGCCGCAACCGACGTCGAGCACGCGCTGCTGCGCGAGCTGCGTACGCTCCAGCACGAATGCCACGCGCACGGGGTTCAGCGCATGCAACGTGTGGAAGGCACCGCGCGGGTCCCAGAACTCGTGCGCGAGCACATCGAATTTCTGCACCTCGCGCGGATCCACCGCAGCCGTCGCCGGACTAGCCATAGGGGGAAGTATAGCCGGCG